>JAGPES010000023.1 GCA_018057015.1 Pseudomonadales bacterium
GGCCTCGCGGTTGTCGTTGCCGGCAGCCGGCAGTCGCTCGTCGACGATCGGCGCGAACGGACCGCGCGCCCAGGCGAGCCACGGGATCAGCAGTTCATCGAACTCCTCGGCCTGCGCTGTCCACACCTGCGGGTCGTTGGTGAAACCCCACTCCGTGTTGAGCGGCGCGGAGCCCGTGGCGAGCGCGCTCTTCAGCGCGTAGTCGTTGCCGCGCCGGCGGATCTGCGCGAAGGTGCCGTATTGATGGAACGACAGTCCGCGCTTGGCGATCGCACCGGGCGGCGGCGTGGCGATCGGCACGCCCAGCGCGCCCTGCAGCATGAACGGCTCGACGAACACGATGATCTCCGGCGCTGCGCGCGCGATCGCATCACCGGCGCGCCGGTAGAACGGCGCCAGCAGTTCCCGCTCCAGTTCCGGGCAATGCGCCACGGAGGGATCGGGCTGGTTGCAGCGCGAACCGGGGAACGGTTCGTTCATCAGGTCGATGCCGAATACCGCCGTCTCGTCGCGAAAGCGCGCCGCGAGCGCCGCGACACCCTCGATGTAGAGATCCTGCACGCCCTTGCCGGTGCCGGGCACGGGCTTGTTGCGCCAGAAGTTGTCGAAAGCCGCGTGGATCGCGGGGTCGGAGAAGTAACCCGCCGGGAACGGCTGACGCTTCGGTTCGTGGCCGTCGGCAAAGGTCGCCCAGGCGGGCATGCCGCGCACGCCGACCGCCGGGCCGTACTCGTCCTGGTGCACGTCGAGCAGCACGTAGACGCCGGCTTCGCGGTAGCCCGCGACCGCTCGCGCGATCTCGTCGAGGTAAGACACATCGACGTTGCCGGGCTCGGGCATCAGGCGGTCGAAGAACAACACCAGCCTCACGCCATTGAAGCCCTTGTCGGCGAGCTTGCGCGGGGTTCCGGCGTCGGGCCGACCGTCAGGCCCGCCATCGCCCGGCAAGTGCAGATTGCCCCCGCGCAGCATCACGATGCGCCCCTGATCGTCGAGCAGCCAGCGTCCGTGCTGCTCGATGCGCGACAGTGACGGTACTTGCGCAGCGAGCGCGGCGCCGGCGAGTGCCACGACCAAACCGATCGGCAACAGCAGGAAACGCACGAACCTTGGCATGACTTGGCCGTTCCGGGACATTGGAGAAGATAGCCAGCGGTCGCCGCCAAGGGGTCGGCGACCGCTGGCGCCGCGCGGGATCAGTCCGACCCGAAGGCGTAGCGCACGCTGAGCCCGAGTTCCCGCTCCGGCAGCACGGCCACGCCGCGATAACCCGAGGCGAAACCGGCCACCACGCCTTCCGAATCGAGCTGGAGGACCGTGTCCTCGTCCAGCGTGTTCTTCGCCCACAGCGTCATGTCCCAGCGGCCATCGCTGCTGCGCACACCCGCGTAGAGGTTCAGCAAGGCGAAGGAGTCACGCTCGAAGCCCGTCGTGAAGTTGTCGTTCTCGGGCTGGTAGTTGAGCAGGCCGCGCAGGTAGAACTCCAGCGCGTCGCGCGGGATCACGTACTCGGACTGCAGCGTCGCATTCCACTCGGGCAGGTTCGAGATGGGGTCGTCGCTCACGCAGAAGGCGACCGGACCGGATGCTCCCCAGTCGGCATAGGCCGGGTTGGCGCCGTTGTCGGGCTGGCCGTCGAAATCCGTGTCCCGGCACGGCACGCTGGCGTCGTCGAACTCGCCCTTCTGGGTCGTGAACGACAGTTGCGTGCTCCACTCATCACTGATCAGCCAGTACAGGTCGGCCTCGAGGCCGTATGCGATCGCATCACCGTTGTAGGTGAAACCGCCTTCGTCGACGGTTTGCGTGTTGTCGTTTACGTAGGGCACGTCCTCGAAACGGCCGATGAAACCGTCGAACTCCTGGTAGAACAGCGCCGCGTTGAAGCGCAGGCGCCGATCCAGCCACTCGGACTTCATGCCGAGCTCGAACGCATCGGACTCCTCGGGCGGCCCGAACAGGACGTCGTCGGGCAGCGGCGCGGTGATCCCCACGGTGACACCGGGCGGGCGCCAGGAGTGTGCGACCGTGAAGTAGAGCAGGGTCTCGTCGCTCAGGCTGTACTTGACCGAGGCATCGTAGACCCAGGTGTCCCACTCGTCTTCCACGGGCTGGTAAAAGGAGGACGGTGCCAGCCCAAGGTCGCAGGTGTTCGCAAAGGTCTGTCCCGTCCAGTTCGTAAGCCCGGAGACCTGGTTCAGGATGTCCGGGCACAGGATGCTCGTCAGCGGCTCGCCCTGCCCGATATCGATGGCGATGCGCGCGGAGCCGAGGTCAAGTCGCTGCGAGCGTTCCGATTTCTCTTCCAGGTAGCGCGCCCCCACGCCGATGTCGAGCTTGTCGGTCACGTGGAACTCGAGGTGACCGAAGGCCGCCGTGTTCTCCGAGTCCGTCGGGATGTAGATGTCGACGCCGATCAGATACGCCGGGTCCGCCGGCCCGCGGGGCACCGGCGGGTAGCCAAAGGCGCCGGTGAGCTCCGACGCCTGGTGCACGTTGGTGCTGGTCTCGGTATCGCTGTACCAGAGCCCGGCACTGTAGTCGACGCGCCCGTCGCCGGTGGACTCGAAGCGCAGTTCGTGCGTCGTGACCTCGAAGTCCGTCGCCGTGTTCTGCAGCGAGGCATAGTCGGCAACGGCGTTGGCGCCGTCCAGGTCCTGCGTGAACTCGTTCGTTACGTCCTGGTAGCCACCGATGTAGACGAGCTGGTGCTCCCCGATGTCCCAGTTCGCCTGCAGCGAGGTGATCTCGATCTTCTGGTCCTGCCTGCCTATTTCGTCGGCCACGCCACGTCGGTCGTCCGCCGAGATGGCCGGGCCGTTGTACCCGGCGCCGGCCCCCTCGACGAAGGTGAACTGGTCGATCGCGCGATCCATGTAGTGGTGCGTGAGCAGGAACCCCAGCTCATCCGTCGGCTGGAACAGCACGGTGGCGCGCAGCCCCTCGTCGTCGACCTCCGGCTCGTCGCCGTCGAGCAGCTCGCCCCCGGGGCCCTCGTTGGTGTTCTTGACTCCGGCCACGCGCAGCGCCAGCGTGTCCTTCACGATCGGAACGTTCAAGGCACCCTGGTAGTTCTGCGCATCGGCGTCCGAGAAGGATCCCGAGACGCTGCCGCCCATCTCGTCGAGGTCCGGCCGCCGGGTCGTCATGATCACCGCACCGGCCGGCGAGGGGCGCCCGCGCAGCGTACCCTGGGGTCCGCGCAGCAGCTCCATCTGCTGGATGTCGTAGATGCTGGTGAACGCATAGACCGAGTTGATCGGCAACTCGTTGAGATAGACGTCCACCGCGGGCGGCGCCGAGGAGTTGGGCGCATAACCCACGCCGCGCACCGCGATCACGCCGGGCTCACGCGCCGTACTGATCATCGAGAGCCCCGGGGTCGCGGCGGCCATGTCGTCGAACTCGAAGAACTTGAGCTTCTCGAGCTGCTCGCCACTCATCGCGGTGATCGAGACCGCCACGTCCTGCATGCTCTGCTCGCGGCGCGTCGCGGTGACCACGATCTCCTCGAGCCCTTCGCCACCGCCAGCCGGCTGCGCGAGGGCGGGTTGCGCCGCGGCGGCGATGCCCGCCGCGATGCCGAGTGCCAGCAGGCTGCGACGCCGGGTAAACCGGGCGGGGGCAGGACCTGCTTGCTGTTGCGTCCGCCGCGAGGGTTGGTTGTTCGACTGCATGGGTTCGTCTCCTTGCCGGCGAAGCCGGGCGTTGTGGGTCCGGACGAGAAATCGGTCGAAGCGCTCCGGCTGCGATCAATCACCGGACCGGATTTTTCTTATCTATAATTTTATAGCATGTTAATTCCTGAGTCCCGGACTGTAAATATGCAGCGACCAGGATCTGAAGGGCTCACAACCGACACCCGGCACCGGATCCGCAGGCAGGGCCGCGCCCGGGAACTGGCACCAACCCGTCCTCATGCAATTTCTCCCCTGCCCTGCGCGACCCCGGCCTGATGCACGATGCCGCGCTGCTCGCTCCCTGCTCGCGCGGACTTCTCCAGCAAGCGCGGGTAAAGCACACCGTAAACGATCGGCGCGACGAACCCCGCCAGGGGCACGACGAAGCAGATCGCCATGCTGTGGTAGCGGTCGGCCAGCCATCCCATCAGCGGCGGGGAAATCGCGCCGCCCACGATCGACATGATCAGGAACGACGCCGCGAGCTTCGTGCGCGGCCCGAGGTTTTGCAGGCTCATCGCGAAGATGAACGGGAACATGATCGACATGAACAGCCAGCAGAACGGCAGGATCATCCATGACACGTGCTTGATGTCGGCGATCACGAGCAGGACGATGACCGAGCTGAAGAGGCCGTAGAGCGCGAGCAACCGGTTCGGCCTGATGAAGCGCGTGATCAGGGCGCCGGAAAATCGCCCGATCGCATAGAGCACCATCGCGATCGTGATGACGTAGGCGGCCGTGGATTCCGGCCGCGCCGCGTTCGTGAGGCTGCCGTACCAGGCGAACAGCGGCGACGTGACGGTTGCGCCCGCCGCACCGCTCGTGATCGCGTTCTCCAGGATGTAGTTCACCGCAAAGGCGTTCACGCCGACCTGCGCGGCGACGTAGAGGAATTGCGTGACTATGCCCCAGACGAAATGCGGTTGGCGGATCAGTGGCGCCGCGTGGACCGCGGGATCGTCGGCGCAGGCGGCCTCGTCCGCCTCGCCCTCCATGGCCGGCAGCCTGACGCGCGAGAACACCGCGAACACGAGCAGTACCACGCAACCGAGCACAACGTAGGGCACGAGCAGAGGGCGAAAATCCGCGGGCGCTCCGGCCTGCTGCTGCCCGAGGATGAACGCACCGCCCACCGTGGGGGCGATGATGTAGGCGAGCGAATTGAATGCCTGCGCGGTGGACAGCCGTCCCGCCGCGCCATCCTTCGGACCGAGCACCGTGACGTAGGGATTCGCCGCGGTCTCGATGCACGCCAGACCGCTGGAGAGGACGAACAGCGCCAGCAGGAAGGACCAGAACGTCCTGAACACCAGTCCCGCGGGGACGAACAGGAAGGCCCCCACGGCCAGCACCGCCAGGCCCACCAGGATGCCGCGCTGGTAGCCGATGCGCCGGATCAGCAGCGCCGAGGGCAGCGCCATCACGAAGTAGGCGCCGAAAACGGCGCTCTGGATGAATCCCGACTGCGTCTTGCTGACGTGCAGGATGTCCTGGAAGTGCTTGTTCAGCACGTCCAGCATGGCGTGGCAGAAGCCCCAGATGAAAAACAGGGTGGCGACCATCAGGAACGCGAACAGCAGCGGATTGCGCTCCGCCTGCATCGGCACTTCGGCCGGATGTCCCGCCGTGTCACTGCTGCCGTGCTTCATCGCGGTGCTCCACCGCCATGGCGCGAATCGCTATCGGCCATGCTCAGCTGCTCGCGCCAACGCGCGCGATAGGACTCGAGCCCGCGCACCGGGGACGGCTCGCACCGCCCGTGGCGCGCAGGCGCGGGCTGGCACTGCCAGTTGCACAGCATCGCCGCGCCGAGCGCCGTGGCATCCATCGCGCCCGAGATGTACACGCGCCGCGCGCACAGCGCGGCAACCAGGGCGCACAGCAGCGGATTTGCCGCAAACGCGCCCTCGATGAGCACCTCGCCGGGTGCGTCGAGCAGTTCGATCTCGAGCTCGATCATCAGCGCCAGGTACAGCGTCGCCAGTGCGGCACCCTGTGCGGGCTGACCGGTGATATGCCCCGCGCGGCCAGCACACGGACCACTCCCGCCGCTGAAATCCGGCAGCGCGAAGACGTCCGCGTCGACGGTCGCCTGGAGCGCTTCCATCGTGAGCGGCTCCGCTGTATCGCTGCCCGTGAGCTCGCAGATGCGGGCAAACTCCCGCCCGCCCATGAAGCGCGCGCACGGTACGGCGTCGCCGGTCACATCGACATTGGCCAGCATGTCCCGCGCCGGATCGAGTCGCTGGACGGAACCCCCGGAGGCCATGCAGACGACCCAGGTTCCCGTCGATACCAGCACGAAAGGCCGTCCCTGCATGACCCGCAGGTGCCGCGCGAAGCCGGCATTGCTGTCGTGCACCCCGGCGTACACCACGCAATCGCCCGGCAGACCGGTAGCGCGCGCGATCGATTCGCGCAGCCGGGCGGGCGAATCCCACGCCGGCAGAAGCTCCGGAAATTTCGCCTGCCACGCTTGCGAGCGAACCAGCGAGGAATAGTCCCGCGCGCGCGGCGCCCACAGGTCGGTATGGCAACCGAGCGACGTGCACTCGCCCGTCAACGCGCCGCTCAGCCGCCAGTTCCAGTACTGCGGGTACATCAGGATCGCCTCCGCCCGCGCGAACGCCGCGGGGAAGCACTGCTGCTGCCACCACAGCTGGCGCCCGAGATTCAGTCCGGCCGGCAGTGCGGGCGACAGCGTCTCGGCGAACGGCGGACGCAGCGAGTCATATCCGGCGACAAGGGCGGGCCCTTCGAACTCGTAGTCGAGCACCGGCAGCACCAGGCCGTCCTCGCCGCGCGCCGGGTCGACCAGCGCCGCCGTGGCGCCGTGCGCGGCAATGTTCAGCCCTCCGATGCGAAAACGCGCCGCGGCATCCCTCATCGCCTCCAGCATCCACGCCCACAGCCGGTTCACGTCGAGATGCGGATACGGCGCCCCATGGACCACCGCGCTCGCGCGCTGCACGCGGTGCACGCAGTTCAGCGCCGCGTCGAAGACGAGCGCCTTTGCATGGGTCTTGCCGATGTCCAGAACCAGGACGTGGCTCATGCGGCGTCGAACCGGGCGTCGCGCTGTCGGGCCGCATCTTCCATCGCGAGTTCGACCACGATGACTTCTATGCCGGCACCCTCGAACAGCTTGCGCGAGGCCGCATCGATGCCGCTGTCCGTGATGAGGATGTCGACCTCCTCCAGCGCGCAGAAGCGCAACTGCGCCCGCGCGCCGATCTTGCTGCTGTCGGCGAGCACCACCAGTTGCTCGGCCTGGCGCAGCAGCTTCTGCTCCGCCTGGATCAGCAGCGGATCGGACTCCATGACGCCATTCGGGCCGATGGCCGGTGTGCCCATGAACATCCGGCGTCCGTGATAGCGCTGGATCAGGTCCTCGTCGAAGGCGCTGACGATGATGTTCTGCTTGCGGTAGAGCTCGCCGCCCGGCAGCGTTACCCGGCACGTGCCGGACTCGATCAGCACGCCGGCGAGCGCGAACGAATTCGTCAGCACGTTGACGTCACGCGCGCACAGGAACTCCGCCATCATGAAGGTGGAGCTGCCACCGTTGATCAGCACCGTTTCGCCGTCGCGGCACATCGCGACCGCGCGCTCGGCGATGGCACGCTTCTGCGCCACGTGGCGTTCGAGGCTCGCCAGGAAGGCCGCCCCCTGCAGCTGCTGGCGCGGCGGGCGTTGCGCCGATGCCGGCAACTGTGCGCCACCGTGGATCTTCGTCAGCAGCCCTTCGTCGGCGAGCTTGTTGATGTCGCGGCGGATGGTCGCCGCCGACGCGTTGAGCGTCTCGGTGAGTTCCTGCAGGCGCACGAACTGCTTCTCGTCGAGCAGGTCGAGGATCAGGCGATGGCGTTGCTGCTCCAGCATGAGCTTCCCGTCCGGCTGTTGTGGACGTTGTCCGGGAACCACCGGCCGGCGCCGTGGCATCCGGTCGTTGCCTCCACCCGGATCCGGCAGCGGCGCGGCAACCTTAGGCGATAATGATCGTATTTGCAATATCCTGATTACTCATGATTGCTTTTGATCGTTTCGATCGGGTAGCCTAGCCTCCCTCACCCGCCTCCTCAGCCGGAGACTCGCCCTTGCAGCCGATCGAGAACCTCTGGGACGACGCACACGCGGCCACGCTGGACGAGCCGCAGTTGCTGCTCTACCGCTCCAACCTGCTCGGGCGTGACCTGCGCATCACGAATTTCGGCGGGGGCAATACCTCGGCGAAGCTGCCGGGAAAGGATCCGCTGAGCGACGACGAAGAACCGGTGCTGTGGGTCAAGGGCTCCGGCGGCGACCTCGGCAGCATGAAGCTGGACGGCTTCGCCACGCTCAGCCTGCGCAAGCTCGGACAACTCCGGTCGCTCTACCGCGGTGTCGCGCACGAGGACGAGATGGTCGGCTACCTGCCCCACTGCACCTTCGGCCTGAACCCGCGCGCAGCAAGCATCGACACGCCGCTGCATGCCTTCATCCCGCGCGCGCACGTCGATCACGTGCACCCGGACGCCGTGATCGCGATCGCCTGCACGCGCCGCAGCCGCGAGCTCACGGCGGAGGCTTTCGGCGGCGAGATCGGCTGGCTGGCGTGGCAGCGGCCCGGATTCGACCTCGGGCTGAAGCTCGAGCGGCTGGCGCGCGAGAACCCCCGTTACGCGGGCGTGGTGCTGGAAGGCCACGGCCTGTTCACCTGGGGCGACAGCGCGCGTGAGTGCTACAAGACGACGCTGCACATCGTGCGCCGGGCGGCCGAATGGCTCGCCGCCAGCGGCAAGGCGCCCGCCTTCGGCGGAACGCTCCACGCGGGCATCGCCGGGGCGGCCGAGCGTCGCCGCATCGCGGCCGCGCTGATGCCGCTGATCCGCGGCCGCATCGGCAAGGAGCAGCACAAGGTGGGGCACTTCGACGATTCGCCCGCGGTACTGGAGTTCGTGAACTCCGCGCGGCTCGCGTCACTGGCCGCCCTCGGCACGTCCTGCCCCGACCACTTCCTGCGCACCAAGATCCGGCCGCTGGTGCTGGATTTCGACACCTCGGCTCCTGACCGGGGCGCCGAGCTCGAGCGCTGCGCCGCGCAGCTCGACGCGGCGCTGCAAGGCTACCGGGCGGACTACGCCGAGTACTACCGGCGCTGCGTGCGTCCGGACAGTCCGCCGCTGCGCGACGCCAATCCGGTGATCTATCTGGTGCCCGGGGCGGGCATGTTCAGCTTCGCGCGCGACAAGGCCACCGCGCGCATCGCCGCCGAGTTCTACCTGAACGCGATCAACGTGATGCGCGAGGCCGAACGCGTGGACAGCTACGTGGCGCTGCCCGAGCAGGAAGCCTTCGACATCGAGTACTGGCTGCTCGAGGAGGCGAAGCTCCGGCGCATGCCTGCGCCGAAGAGTCTCGCGGGACGCGTGGCGTTAGTCACCGGCGGCGCCGGCGGCATCGGCAGCGCAATCGCGCGGCGACTGCTGGGGGAAGGCGCCTGCGTGTTGCTGGCCGATATCGACCAGGCCGCGCTGGACGCCACCACGCGCGAGCTCGGCGAACGCTTCGGCGCCGACAACGTGCGTGGCGCGATCTGCGACGTCACGCGCGAGGACTCGGTCGCCGCTGCCTGCGCCACCGTGGCCGTGGAATATGGCGGCCTGGACATCCTGGTGTCGAACGCCGGCATCGCGAGCTCGGCGGCCCTCGAGGACACCAGCCTCGAGCTCTGGAACCGCAATATCGGCATCCTGGCCACCGGCTATTTCCTGGTCACGCGCGAGGCCTTCCGCCTGCTGAAGCGCCAGGACTGCGGCGGCGCCATCGCATTCATCGCGAGCAAGAACGCCCTGGTCGCCTCGCCGAACGCCGCGGCCTACTGCACGGCGAAGGCGGCGGAAGTGCAGCTCGCGCGCGCGGTGGCGCTGGAGGGCGCACCGCTCGGCATCCGCTGCAACGTGGTGAACCCGGATGCCGTACTGCGCGGCTCGAAGATCTGGAGCGGCGAGTGGCGCCGCGAGCGCGCCGAGGCCTACAACATGGACGAGGACGCGCTGGAGGAGCACTACCGCCAGCGCAGCCTGCTCAAGCGCAACGTCTACCCGGAGGACATTGCCGAAGCCGTGTACTTCCTGGTCAGCGACCGCTCCGCCAAATCGACCGGAAACATCATCAACGTCGACGCGGGACATGCGCCCTCGTTCACGCGCTGAGGCTCATCATGAACATCTTCACCGACGACTTCATCCGCGCGCAGAACGCGCCGCTCGCTGCCGCGCTGGCAAGCGACTACGACGCGCTCGGCGAGCAGCTCGCGCGCTCGGGTACGGATATCGAGGCGATCACCGCACGCGCCGCCGCCTTTGCCGTGGCGGTGCCGAGCTGGGGCGTGGGCACCGGCGGCACGCGCTTCGCGCGCTTCCCCGGGGCCGCGGAGCCGCGCAACGTGTTCGAGAAGCTGGAGGACTGCGCCGTGATCCAGCGTCTGGTGCGCTGCACGCCCCGCGTCTCGCCGCATTTTCCGTGGGACTGCGTGGACGACTACGCGGCACTGCGCGAACACGCGGCCGCGCTCGGCCTGGGATTCGACGCGGTGAACTCCAACACCTTCCAGGACCAGCCGACGCAGCGCCTCTCCTACAAGTCCGGGTCGCTCACGCACACGAGCGCCGCCGTGCGCGAGCAGGCCATCACGCACAACATCGACTGCATCGGCTACGGTAAGGCGCTCGGTGCGCGCGCGCTCACGGTCTGGGTCGGCGACGGCGGCAACTTTCCGGGGCAACAGCACCTGGTGCGCGCGCTGGAGCGCTATCTCGACTCGGCGCGAGCCATCTATGCGGCATTACCGGCTGACTGGTACCTGTTTATCGAGCACAAGCTCTACGAGCCGGCGTTCTACTCCACCGTGATCCAGGACTGGGGCACGAGCGTGCTCTGCGCGATGCAGCTCGGGGAGAAGGCGCGCTCGCTGGTGGATCTCGGTCACCACGCACCGAACGTCAACATCGAGATGATCGTGGCGCGGCTGATCCAGTTCGGCAAGCTCGCGGGCTTTCACTTCAATGACAGCAAGTACGGCGACGACGACCTCGACAGCGGCTCGATCAATCCTTATCAACTGTTCCTGGTGTTCAACGAGCTGGTCGATGCCGCGCAGCGCAAGCTTCCGGGCTTCGACCCGGCCTACCTGCTGGACCAGTCGCACAACGTGACCGACCCGATCGAAAGCCTCATGAACTCGGCGGCCACCGTGCAGCGCTGTTACGTGCAGGCGCTGCTGGTGGACCGAAAGGCACTCGACACCTACCAGGAGGGCAACGACGCGCTGATGGCCAGCAACACGCTGAAGCGCGCCTTCCACACCGATGTATCGCCGATCCTCGCCGAGGCGCGCCGGCGTGCCGGCGGCGCCATCGATCCGATCGCCTGCTACCGCGCCGCGGCATATCGCGAGCGGCTGGCGAGCGCACGCCCGCCCGTCGAAGGCAGCCGCTCCGGCATTATCTGAGATGCCAACCCCGATCACCTGCAACGAGGATCTGCGGCAACTCGCGATGCGGCGCGTGCCGCGCGCGATCTTCGACTACGTCGACCGTGGCTCCTACGACGAACTCACGATCCGCGCGAACCGCACCGCGCTGGACCGCATCTGCCTGCGCCAGCGCGTGATGGTGGATGTCTCGGGACGCAGCACGGCGAGCACGATGCTCGGCGAGAACGTCACGATGCCCGTCGCCATCGCACCGACGGGACTCACCGGCATCATGCACCCGGACGGCGAGATGCTCGCGGCGCAGGCCGCCGCGGACTTCGGCGTGCCCTTCGCGCTGAGCACCATGTCGATCCTCTCGATCGAGCAGGTGCGGGCCGCCGTAACGGAACCCTTCTGGTTCCAGCTCTACGTCATGCGCGATCGCGGCTTCGTTGCGGAGATGATCCAGCGCGCGGTCGCTGCCGATTGCTCCGCGCTGATCCTCACCGCGGACCTGCAGGTGCAGGGTCAACGCCACCGCGACGTCAAGAACGGCCTCACGGTGCCGCCGAAGCTCACGCTCGCGAACCTGCTGGACGTCTGCACGAAGCCGCGCTGGGCGCTGGGCATGCTGCGCGCGCAGGGCAGGAGTTTCGGCAATCTCGCGGGCCACGCGCCGACCGGGCGCGGGCTCTCGACGCTGTCGCAGTGGATCGCGGGGCAGTTCGATCCCTCGCTAAGCTGGAAGGACGTCGCGTGGGTGCGCAGCCTCTGGCCCGGCAAGCTGATCGTGAAGGGCATCCTCGATCCGGAGGACGCCCGCCTCGCCGTCGCGGCGGGCGCCGACGCTATCGTGGTCTCCAACCACGGCGGACGCCAGCTCGACGGCGCGCCGGGCGCCATCGAGGCCTTGCCGCGCATCGCCGAGACCGTGGGCGCCGATGCCGAGCTGTGGTTCGACAGCGGCGTCAGGAGCGGCCAGGACGTGTTGAAGGCGCTCGCGCTGGGCGCGCGCGGCGTGATGATCGGCAAGGCCTTCCTCTACGGCCTCGGCGCCATGGGCAAGCCCGGCGTCACGCGTGCGCTGGAGCTGATCCACGCCGAACTGGACGTGTCGATGGCGCTGACCGGGACCAGCGATGTACGAAGCGTCGACCGCCGCGTGCTCTGGATGCCGGATGCGCGGCCATGAAGAAGCTGATTGCTGCCGCCGCAATCACCATCCTCTTCGCCGCAGGCGCGAAGATCCTGCTGCTCTGACCGACGAGGAAACCGCCAGTATCAGCCCGCAGGCGCGCGCGATGCTCGCCATGCTGCCGGAACCCGCGCGCGGCGGCGCCGGCGCGGACGCGGCGCCGCTCGGCCCGGACGCGGCACAACAGAGTCGCGCCGGGGTGCCGGTGATCTGCGCGTGGCAGCAAAAAAGCCACTTGTTCAGGGCCAGATCCTTGTCCCGGAAGCCGAGCTGGTAAAGCGTGATGCCCACGAAGCGCGTGATGCGCAGCCATCCGGCCGAGGTCTTGCGATCGACCCCGCTGATGTTGAAGATCACCGGGTATTGCTCGCCCGGATCGCGCAGGGTCCACAGCCAGTCGCGCAGCGTGCACTTCCAGTCCTGCCCCGGCCGCTGCGCCTCGCCCCGATCGACGCCCCGCGTAGATCAGAAGTTCTTGCGCACCTGCAGCGCGTAGGTGCGTGGCATGTTGATCGCACCGAACTGCCCCCCCTGCAGCAGGTCGTTGTCCTGGCGCAGGATCAGCTTGCGTTCGTCCGTCAGGTTGTTGCCCTTGAGCGCAACCATCCAGCCGCTGTCCGCGTTGCTGAAGGAGAGCCGCGCATCCAGCAGTTCCAGGCTGTCGGCGCCGAACTCGTTGGAGATCACCGTGGTCGACTCGTCGCGGAAGGTGTAACCGGTGTAGGCATCCATGTCCCAGCCGCCGCCGAACTCCTGCGTGAACTCGAGGTAGACCGTGCCCGAGTATTCCGGCGCCCGCTGCAGCGTCTCGCCGCCCAGGTCCTGGCCGTCCGCGCAGCCGGCCGGATCGGCAGCCCGCAGGAAGGGTCCGCACGGCGCGTTCTCGAAGTCCTCGTACTCGGCGTTCAGCCAGGCGACGCTGCTGCCCAGCGTGAGCGTATCCGTCAGGCGCCACGCGCCGTCGATCTCGACGCCCTCCGTGACGGCCTCGGCCGCGTTGGTCGTGACAATCACGCCCGTGGTGTCGGAGCGTGCGACCTGCAGGTCATCGAAGGTGGTGTGGAAGATCGCGACGTTGAGGCGGCCCCGGCCGTCGGCGAGATCCATCTTGGCACCGGCCTCGAAGGAGATCGAATCCTCCTCCTCGACCACCTTGTCGTCGATGATCAGCGTATTGCCCGCGTTGTTGAAGCCGCCCGATTTGTAGCCGGTCGCGGCGGTGAGATAGAGCATGGCGTCGTCGTTCATCTGGTACTGCAGCTTGGCCGACCAGGTCAGGTAGTCGTCGTCGCGCTCCAGCGGCTGGACGATCTGCTGCCCGAGGAAGGTCGTGCCACCGTCCTCGGTGTAGATGCCGCTCGGGTCATCGAAATCCCCGCCGAATACCAGCTCCAGGCCGACGTAGTCCTGGAATTCCTTGTCTTCCTTGCCGACGCGCACCCCGGCCGTGGCCGTCCACTGCGTACTGATGTTGTACGTGCCCTCGAAGTAGCCCGAGTAGGACTCCACCTTCTCGACGTCGCCGTTGCGCGCCAGCAGGCCGATGCCCTGGAACGGCACGTTGATGATCGCGCCACCGCCGTCGTCCCACGGCGTCTGCACCATCTTCAGGTCATCGTAGTAGAGCCCGGCCACCCAGTGGAACGTGCTTTCCACCGGCGACTGCACGCGCAACTCCTGGCTCCAGAACTCGCCGGTGTCGCCCTGTCCGCCGCGCAGGCCGATGATGTCGATCGCGCCGCCGGAGAATTCCATCACGCGCTGCGCCTCCCAGTCGGCGTAGCCGGTCTGCGCGGTGATCGTGTAACCCTCGTATTCCCACGCGAACACCAGCGAGCCCAGATCGGTCAGGTTGCGCTGGCGCGGGTCCTGCGCCACGAAGCCGAAGTCGCCGGTGCCGTTGATGAGCTGCGTGTCGTCGACGTCGAAATCCTCGCCCGCCGCCTCGTAGAGACCGTTCATGACATTGGGCGCGCCCGGCAGGAAGGGATCGGGGCCGCGGCCGACGAGCTGGATCGTGTGTCCCTCGACCGAGTGGTCGATCTGTTCCCACTTGAGGTTGGCGGTAAAGCAGTCGTTGGGCTGCCACTGCAGCTGCGCGCGGTAGGCATCGCTGTCGATGCCGCCGCCGTCGGGCGCGATACCGTCATTCTCGAGGTAGCCGTCGCGCCCGGCGGTGTAGAGCGAGAGACGCCCGCTCAGCGTATCGACGATGGGGCCGGAGATGGCGCCCTCGAGCTGGTAGGCGTCATAGTTGCCGGCCTCGCCGCTTACGTAGCCGGAGAGCTCCTCGGTGGGGCGCGCCGTGAGCATGTTGATGGCACCGGCGATGGTGTTGCGCCCCCACAGGGTGCCCTGCGGACCGCGCAGCACCTCGATGCGATCCATGTCGTAGAAGGGGTTCTGCGTCACGCCGCGCGGGCGCGCCAGGGAGATGTTGTCGATGTACAGGCCCACCGACGGCTCGATCGACTCGATGCCCGGGCTGCCGAGGCCGCGCATGGCGATGTTCGCGGTGGCGCCGCCGTCCTCTATGAACAGGTTGGGCGTGCGCACGGCGAGCCCCGCCAGTTCGGCGATGCCCTTCTTCTCGAGGGTGGCGGCGGTCTCGACGGCGACCGAGATCGGCACGTTCTGCAGGCTCTGTTCGCGTCGCTGCGCCGTGACGACAATCTCCTCCAGGGCCAGCCGGTCGGACTGCGCCGTGGCGTGGCCCGCGCCCGCGCCCGCGGTAGCGATCGCGAGCACCAGTACGGACTTGATGGGCAAAGGCTTGCGGTTCATGCGAATCCCCCTTGTGATCTTATTGAAAGAAGGCGGCGACTGATGGTGCGCGCGTAGTACAAGGCCGGCCTCATGCAAACAGGTGAGGCGGTACGCCCACCCTCGGGCGACAGTATCAAACGCGGCGCGGCGCGCCCGGGCCAGGCGGCGGTGCTCGTCCACGGCCGCGGAATCGGGAGGTCGTGGTTCGCGGTCATCACGCCGCTGGCGTGCTCCGCACGAGCGCGGTCGTGCAGCCTACGCCGGCGCCACACCCGGGTGCCTTCGAGTCACAGGGCGCGAGGAGCGAGCGATGAACGATGCGCAACGCAAGGTGGTGGACGGCTCGGCCTGGCGTGAATTCTGCGACCGGCTGAAGGACGCCGGCGCGGTGGTGCTCGGCGACACGGCAGCGCGCGACGAGGTCAGCGTCGCGGAAGGCTACCGCTACCTGAGCCGCCTGCTGCGCGGGGGGCTCGAGGCTTCGCTGGAGTTCGGCGACCCGCTGTTCCCGCAGTTCCGCTGCCCCGCGCACGAGACGCTCAAACTCGGCGCCGACAACCCGGACAACCGCTACGAGAGCTGTGCCGTGGATCCCGCGCACGACTACCGCATCACGGGCACCCGCGGCAGTGTGGATTACCTGGGCTTCGGCAGCGTGAACAACCGCTACGCCAGCGGCGGCACCATGGAAACCACCGGCTACATCGATGCGCGCCAGATGCACATCGACGCGCATGGTCGCTTCGAGCTGATCGTGAGCCGGCGCGAGCAGCCCGGCAACTGGCTGCGCATGAGCCCCGGGACCAATTCGATAAACGTTCGCCAGACCTTCCAGGACCGCCGCACCGAGCGCCCCGCCGAACTGCGGATCGAGCGCATCGGTGCCTCGTCGGAAACCCCGCAGCCGCTCACGCCCGAGCGCCTGCTGCAGGGCCTGGAAGCCGCGAGCGGCTACGTGCAGGGCAGTGCCACGCTGTTCGCGCGCTGGGCCGGGAGTTTCCTGCCGGCGCTGAACCGTCTGCCGCCGGCGGACCAGGCGTATTGCCGCGCGATCGGCGGCGACCCGAACATCTTCTACTTCCACGGCGCGTGGCAACTCGCCGACGACGAGATGCTGGTGATCACGGCACCGTCGGTCCCGCAGTGCCAGAGCTGGAACTTCCAGCTGGACAACTGGTGGATGGAGTCGCTCGACTACCGCTATCACACGATCCACGTCAACAAGCACACGGCGCGCCACGACGCCGACGGTGGCGTGCGCATCCACGTGGCGCACCGCGACCCCGGGCTGCCGAACTGGATCGACACCGCCGGTCACCGCATCGGCACGATGTGCTGGCGCTGGATCGGCGCGCGCGAGCACCCGTTGCTGCAGACCGCGTTGCGCAGACTGTGACAAGCGCCAGGGGAGACGCCACATGAGCCAGTGGGATCACGCCGAGATAGACGCCTGCTTCCGGCGCTTCATGGACATCACGGACCGGGTGTTCATCAAGGGCGACCTCGAACCCTGGGTGCAGTGCTTCACCGCGGACGCCGTCTACAGCGATCTCGGCTACGGCTTCAACGGCGGCTGGGACACCGGGATCCGCGGCCGCGATGCGATCCGGGCCTGGATCAACGGCCATTTCGCGAGCTTTCCCAACAACCAGATGGCCTTCTGGCCGGTGCCCTGGTACGTGATCGACGCGGAGCGCGGCTGGGTGATCTGCGAGTGGCGCAACCGCATGCGCGATCCGGGCAACGGCATGGTATTCGAGGAGAAGAACTACAGCCGCCTGAAGTACGCGGGCGACATGCAGTGGAGCTTCGAGGAGGACATCTACAACCCGCTGCGCATGCGCACGATGATCGAGCTCTGGCGCCACGAGCGCGCGCGCTGCGCGGCGGCCGGGCTGCCGCTGCCCGAACCCCGGCCCGAACAGGCCCGCGCGATGCACGAGGCCGTGTGGGAGCACGACGTGAACCCCGGCTACCCGCGCGCCGAGATCGAGGACGCGCTGAAGCGCTTCGAGGACGCCGGGAACCGTGCCTTCCAGACCGGCGATCACGGCGAGTGGCTGCAGTTCTACACCCCGGACGTGCAGTACCGCGAACACGGCTTCGGGTTCGCGGGCGGCTGGGAGCACGAGATCCGTGGCCGCGCCGCGGTCAAGCAGTGGATCGACCCGCACTGCGACGCCTGGCCGGTCAACCGCATGATCGACTTCCCGATCGACTGGTACGTGATCGACGAGCAACGTGGCTGGGTGCTGCTCGAGTACCGCAACATCATGGCCGATCCCGGGGACGGCACCCGCCTCGAGACACGCAGCTACACGCGGCTCAAGTACGGCGGCAACGGGCAGTGGCGCTTCGAGGAGGATATCTACAGCCCGCTCAGGATGCGGGCGATGCTGGATGCCTGGGTGCTGCTGAATTCCCGGGCGGGTTCCTCGTTGCGAGATGCTCATCGGGAGGAATGTCCATGACCCGTATCGGCCGTTACCTACCAGGACTCGCGTGCGCCTTCATTTCCTGCCTGGCGCTCCTCGCCGGCTGCGCCGAACCCGGGGGCCGGGACCCGCAAAGTCCGGTCGTGGCGCTGGACGGGGACGATATCGGGGGCGTGGTCACGGGTCCGAACGGTCCCGAGGCCGGGGTGTGGGTGGTCGCGGAAACCGACGATCTCCCGGTCGCCTTCAGCCGCATCGTGGTGACGGACGATGCCGGGCGCTACGTGCTGCCCGACCTCCCGGGTGCGGCGTATCGGGTGTGGGCCAGGGGC
>JAGPES010000356.1 GCA_018057015.1 Pseudomonadales bacterium
GGGCCTGCAGGCCATCGCGACCGCCAAGCGCCTCGGCGCCAAGGTGGTGGCCTTCGACACGCGCTCGGTGGTCGCCGAGCAGGTGCAGTCGGTGGGCGCGAAGTTCCTCGAGATCGATCTCGGCGAGACCGGGCAGACCAAGGACGGCTACGCGGTGCAGCTCACGCCGGAGCAGCTGGAGAAGCAGAAGCAGGGCCAGGCGAAGCAGATCGCCGAGTCCGACCTCGTGATCACCACGGCGCAGGTCTTCGGCCGCAAGCCGCCGGTCCTGGTCACGCGCGACATGCTCGCGGGCATGCGCCCGGGCAGCGTGATCGTGGACATGGCGGCCGAGACCGGCGGCAACGTCGAGGGCTCGGTTGCCGGCGAGACCGTGGTGGTGAACGGCGTCACGATCATCGGCGACGGCAACTGGGCCAACCAGGTGCCGCGCGATGCGAGCCAGATGTATTCCTCGAACCTGTGCAACCTGATCGAGGAGTTCTGGCACAAGGAGGAGAAACGCCTGGTGCTGAATTTCGAGGACGACATCCTGCAGGGTTGCGTGATCACCCACGAGGGCACGATCGTGAACCAGACCATCAAGAACCTGAAGCGCTGAGGGCCGCCACCGTGGAACCCGTATACCTGACATTCATCCTGATGCTGTCGATATTTCTCGGCTTCGAGCTGATCAACAAGGTTCCCGCCACGCTGCACACGCCGCTGATGTCGGCGTCCAACGCGATCTCGGGCATCACGCTGGTGGGCGCACTGGTGTCGGCCGGCGCGGAGCACGGCACGCTGGCGATCGTGCTCGGCACCGGGGCCGTGGCGCTGGCCACGATCAACGTAGTCGGCGGGTACGTGGTCACCGACCGCATGCTCGGCATGTTCAAGAAAAGGGAAGGCGGTAAGAAATCATGAGCGGCACACTCCTCATCAACCTCGCATATGCGCTCGCGGCGGTACTGTTCATCGTCGGCCTGAAAATGCTGAGCTCGCCGGCCTCGGCGCGCAAGGGCAACTGGGTATCCTCGGTCGCGATGCTGATCGCAGTGGTCGCCACGCTGCTCGACCAGCAGATCGTCGATTTCCGCTGGATCGCCGTCGGCCTGGCGATCGGCACGGTGGTCGGCGTGCTCGCCGCGCGCATGGTCGCAATGACGTCCATGCCCGAGATGGTCGCGCTGTTCAACGGCTTCGGCGGCCTCGCCAGCCTGCTGGTTGGCTGGGCGGCGCTGTTCACGCCGAACACGACCTTCATCCTGATCACGATCGCGCTGTCGATCCTGATCGGCGGCGTGACCTTCACCGGCAGCGTGGTCGCCTACGGCAAGCTCAGCGAGACCATCAGCGGCAAGCCCTTCCTGTTCGCCGGCCAGCGCGTCGTCAACGGCTTGCTGCTGCTGGCCATCGTGGCGGTGACAGTGCTGTTCTGCATGGAGGCAGATCCCGAGCTGAGCAACTACCTCTACATCGTGGTCGCGCTGTCCTTCGTGCTCGGCGTGATGGTGGTGATACCGATCGGCGGCGCCGACATGCCGGTGGTGATCTCGCTGCTGAACAGCTACTCGGGCCTGGCGGCCTGCGCGGCCGGCTTCGCGATCAACAACATGATCCTGATCGTGGCCGGCGCGCTGGTCGGCGCCAGCGGCATCATCCTGACGCAGATCATGTGCAAGGCCATGAACCGCTCGCTCGCCAACGTGCTGTTCAGCGGTTTCGGCGCGGTAGGCGGGCCGGCCGAAAAGCTGGAGGGAGAGGTCAAGGCGATCACGCACGAGGATGCCTACTACGTGCTCGAGGCAGCCGCGAGCGTGGTGGTCGTGCCGGGCTACGGCATGGCCGTCGCCCAGGCCCAGCACGCCGTCAAGGAACTGCAGGAACTGCTCGAAGCGAACGGCGCCGAGGTGGTCTACGCGATTCATCCGGTCGCGGGGCGCATGCCCGGGCACATGAACGTGCTGCTCGCGGAAGCCGACGTCTCCTACGACCTGCTGCTCGAGATGGACGAGATCAACCCGCGCATCGAGAACTTCGACGTCGCGATCGTGATCGGCGCGAACGACGTGGTGAACCCGGCGGCGCGCGAATCCAGGGGCAGCCCGATCTACGGCATGCCGATCATCAACGTCGACAAGGCGCGCACGGTGTTCGTGCTCAAGCGCTCGATGGCCTCCGGCTTCGCCGGCATCGACAACCCGCTGTTCTTCAAGGAGAACACGCGCATGCTGTTCGGTGACGCCAAGGAGTCGATCAACCAGCTGATCCGGCAGTTCAAGTAGGTCGGGATTCATGCCGACAAGGGTTCGGCACTGCCGAACCCGCCGCCTGCCCGCAGGCACCTGTCGGCATGAATGCCGACCCACATGGCTCTGCCGGCCCACGGCACCTGTCGGCATAATGCCGACCGACATTGAACGCCGACTGGCCGCCGCCGGGCCCGTCCCCGTACAATCCCCGCATTTGCGGCATCGAGCCGCCCTTGCGGGGATTCCACACATGCAGCAGGTCGTGATCAGCGGTACGGGTCTGTTCACCCCCGCGCAATCCATTTCCAACAGCGAACTGGTGGCGGCGTTCAACGCCTGCGCCGCGAACTGGAACGCCGAACACGCCGCGGCCATAGCCGCCGGCGAGCTCGCGCCGATGCAGGAATCGAGCGAAGCCTTCATCGAGAAGGCCTCGGGCATCAGGAGCCGCTTCGTCATCGACAAGCGCGGCGTGCTCGATCCCGCGCGCATGTGCCCCGACATCCCCGAACGCCCCGACGACCAGCCCTCGCTGCAGTGCGAGATGGCAGTGCACGCGGCGCGCGAGGCCATGGCCCAGGCGCGGCGCTCGGCCGCGGACATCGACGCGGTGATCGTCGCCTGCTCGAACCTGCAGCGGCCCTACCCCGCGATCAGCGTCGAGGTGCAGGCGGCGCTGGGCATCGACGGTTTCGCCTTCGACATGAATGTCGCCTGCTCCTCGGCCACCTTCGGCATCGACATGGCGCGCAACGCGGTGCTCACCGGATCGGCGCGCGCGGTGCTGGTCATCAGCCCCGAGATCTGCTCCGGCCACCTGGAGTTCCGCGACCGGGACTGCCACTTCATCTTCGGCGATGCCTGTACCGCGGTGGTGGTGGAGCGCGAAGCCGCGCCCGGCGCCCGCGCGCCGTTTCGCATCGTCGACTCGCGCCTGAAGACCAGTTTCTCGAACAATATCCGCAACAACTTCGGCTTCCTGAACCGCGCCGACCCGGGCGGCATCGGCAAGCGCGACAAGCTGTTCCGCCAGGACGGGCGCAAGGTGTTCAAGGAAGTCTGCCCGATGGTCGCGGAGATCATCGTGCGCCAGCTCCGCGATCTGGCCATCCCGGTCGACGCGGTGCGCCGGCTGTGGCTGCACCAGGCCAACCTCGGCATGAACCAGCTGATCGGCCGCCGCGTGCTCGGGCGCGAACCCCTGCCCGAGGAGACGCCGGTGATCCTCGACACCTATGCCAACACCAGTTCCGCGGGCTCGATCATCGCGTTCCACCAGTTCCGCGACGACCTGGCACCGGGCGAGCGCGGCGTGATCTGTTCCTTCGGGGCGGGCTACTCGGTCGGCAGCCTCGTGGTCGAGCGCTGCGGCTGAGCGAATGCTATCGTGAACTGCGCTGCCACCGGAGGCCTGCCGCCATGAGCATCGACTACCACTTCACGGCCGGCGTCGATCGCGTGTTCGCGCTGCTCACCGACGCGGACTTCCTGGTCGACCGCTGCCTCGCGCTCGGCGAGCTCGCCGCCGACTGCACGGTCGAGGACGATGACGACGAGGTCGTGATCACGCTGAACCGCGAGGTGGAGCGCAACCTGCCCGCCTTCCTGTCGCGGCTGTTCGAGAGCCGGCAGAACGTGGAAATGGTCGAGCGCTGGAGCCTGCGCGGCGGTGCACGCCAAGGGCGATTCACGCTGAAGGTGATCGGCCAGCCGGTGACGGTGGAAGCGGAAATCAGGCTGCGCGCCGACCCGGCGGGCGGCTGCACCTACAC
>JAGPES010000024.1 GCA_018057015.1 Pseudomonadales bacterium
GAGCAGGGGCGGGCGGTGGGCCGCATCAGCGCCCAGTTCGACCGGCTGCAGCAGGAATATCACGATGACATGAGCGGATCCTTCGGCCTTGTCGAGGCCGAGGACGATCCCGCGGTGGCCGCGGCATTGCTGGATACCGCGGCGGCGTGGCTGCGCGGGCATGGCGCCCGGCGCGTCCGCGGACCGCTGAACCTCTCGGTCAACGAAGAGTGCGGACTGCTGGTCGAAGGGTTCGACACGCCACCCTCGATCATGATGGGGCACGCGCGCCCGTACTACGACGCCTTGCTGCGCGGCTGCGGGCTGGAGCGGGCGCGCGACCTGCTGGCCTATCGGGTCGCGCCGGATTTCGAGGCGCCGCGGGTGATGCGCCGGCTCGCGGAGTCGATTTCCGGCCAGGTGCGGGTGCGCCCGCTGAACCGTCGCGACAAGGCGCGCGAACTGCAGGTCCTGCGCGCCATCTTCAACGACGCCTGGTCACAGAACTACGGCTTCGTGCCGTTCACGGCGGAGGAGTTCAACGACGTCGGCAAGCTGATGACACTGCTGCTGCCCGAGGAATACGTGCAGATCGCCGAGGTCGACGGCGAGCCGGCCGCGTTCATCGTGGCGATGCCCAATATCCACGAGGTGAGCGCGAAGCTGCGCGGGCGCCTGCTGCCGCTGGGTTGGCTGCGCCTGCTGTGGGGGCTGAAAGTGCGTCATCCGCGCAGCGCACGGGTACCCCTGATGGGCGTGCGCCGCAAGTTCCAGCAGTCGCGGCTCGGTCCGGGCCTGGCGTTCATGGTGATCGACGCCGTGCGCAAGGGGTTGTGCGCGCACGGCGTGCGCGAGGTGGAGCTGTCGTGGATACTCGAGGACAATTCCGGCATGCGCAGCATCATCGAGGCCATCGGCGGCGAGGCGTACAAGCGCTACCGCATCTACGAGAAAGCGATATAGCCCATGAACGGCAACGACAGCAACAGGCAATTCGCCGCGGTGGTGCTCGCGGGGGACCGTTCGGGCAGCGATCCGCTGGTCGCGGCATCGGGGCGTGGCTGCAAGGCGCTGGTGGACATCGACGGCACGCCGATGATCCTGCGCGTGCTGGCTGCGCTGGACCAGTCGGCCACCGTCGGGTCGATCACGATCTGCGGACCCTCGAGCGCAAGCATCGCGACCGAGGGCCGCCTCGGGCGCCTGATCGCCGAGCAGCGCATCGCCTGGCAGGCGCCGCAGGCGACGCCCAGCACCAGCGCCTGGCAGGCACTGGCGGCGACGGTGCCCGAGACGCCGGTGCTGTTGACCACCGCGGACCATCCACTGCTGCGTGCCGACATCATCGATCACTTCTGCCGCGAGGCGCTGGCCACCGGCGCCGACGCCGTGGTCGGGCTCGCGCCCTACGCCCTGGTGCGCGAGCTGTTCCCGGGCATGCGCAAGACGGTACTGCGCTTTCGCGACGACGAGTACTGCGGCTGCAACCTGTTCGCGTTTCTCACGCCGGCGGGCCGGCAGATGGCCGGGCGCTGGCGCGCGGTCGAGGCCGAGCGCAAGTCGCCGCTGAAGGTGATGAAGATGCTGGGCTGGATCTCGGTGCTGCGCTATCGATTCGGCTGGCTCTCGCTGGCGGGGGCCGAGCGCGCCCTGTCGCGGCGCATGCGACTGAGGCTCGCCGTGGTGCGGATGCCCTTCGGCGACGCGGCGGTCGACGTGGACTCGCTGTCGGATCACGAACTGGTGCAGCAGCGGCTGCGCGCGCTGCGTGGCGCGTGTTGATCGCCGCGCTCAGCGCAGCGCGGCGCCGCGTGCCGGGAAGCTCGCGATCTCGCGGCCCGCGAAGGCTCGCGTCGCGGCGTCGAAGCGCCGCGCACTGACGCGCACACGCCACGCCGGGCCGTCACGGACGACGTCGTAGAGGTTGTATTCCGCGGGGTAGTTCGACAGCACGCCCGCGGCGGAAGCCGAGGGGATGCCGAAAACCGGGATATCGCAACCGGGGATGCGGATCACGCTCTGCAGCGCACGGTGACGGTGCCCGTGCAATACCAGGTCGACCGGATGGCGCGCGAGCAGCGCGCACAGCGCGGGCGCATCGACCAGGCGCTTGCGCCACTTCTCCTCGCCCGGCACCGGCGGATGGTGCAGCGCCAGCACGCGCAGCAGCCCGCTGCCGCGCAGCTGTTCGAGGATGTCCGCAAGACGCTCGAGCTGGTGCGCGCCGAGGCGGCCGGTAGCCATGAACGGGGGCGAGGGCACCGCGCTGTCGAGGCCGATGAACGCCAGCGGCCCGCGCACGCGCAGCAGCGGAAACAGCTGCTCCGCCTCCGCATCCGCATCCGCGCTGCCGCCGTCGGAGCTCATGAAGCGGCTCCACAAGCCGAGCGACTCCGCCCACGGCGTGTGCACGTAACGGTCGTGATTGCCAGGCACCACGGTCACGGTGTCGGCGGCGCCCAGTTGGCACAGCCACTCGCCGGCCTCGCGGAATTCCGCGGGCAGCGCGATGTGCGTGAGGTCGCCGGTGACCACGATGTGCGCGGGGGCCATCGCGTGCAGGTCGGCGCGCAGCGCCGCGAGCATCTCGGGGCGGTGCTCGTGACGGCGGCGGCGCCGCCACGACAGGTAGCCGAGCGCGCGCTTGCTGGCGAGCTGGCGCCAGCGCACGGCGGAGAGGTCCGAGAGGTGGGGGTCGGAGATCTGGGCGAAGCGCAACGCCGGGGCGTCCGCGAGCGGCTCGCTCACGCGCCGTCCCGCAATGTGTGGAAGGCGCGGATCATGCGGTCGATCTGCTCGTCGCTGTGCGCGGCGCTCACGCTGCAGCGCAGCAGGCTGAACGCCGAGGGCGAGGCCGGCGGCACCACGAGGTTCACGTAGATGCCCTGCTCCAGCAGTTGCGGCCACCAGCGCAGCGCGGTCTCCCGGTCCTCGATCCTCACCGCGACCACGGGGCTGGCTTGCGGGCCGAGCGTGAAGCCGAGTGCTTTCAGCCCTGCGTAGAGGCGCTCGGCGTTGTGCCAGAGCTGCGTGCGCAGCTGCGGGCGCTCCTGCAGCAGGCGCAACGCCACGCGCGTCGAGGCGATCACCGCGGGGGAGGAAGACGCCGTGAAGATGTAGGAGCGGATCGAGAAACGGATGGCCTCCAGCTCCGGGTGGTTGCTCACGCAGTAGCCGCCGATCGAGCCCAGGCTCTTGCTGAAGGTTCCGACAACGAAGTCCACGTCGTCTTCCACCCCCGCGCTTTCCGCGAGGCCGCGTCCGCGCTCGCCGAGCACGCCCAGCGAGTGCGCCTCGTCGACCATCAGGCAGAAACCGTACCGGCGCTTCAGCGCGGCAATCTCAGCCAGCGGCGCGATGTCGCCGAGCATGCTGTAGAGTCCTTCGACGATCACCAGTGTGCTCGCCGCGCGCTCGCCGAGGCGTGCCAGCTTGCGCTCGAGGTTCCCGGCGTCGTTGTGGCGGAAACGGATGATCTCGGCACCGCCGAGGCGCACCCCGTCATAGATGCTGGCGTGGCTGTCGGCATCGAGCATCACCACGTCGCCGCTGCCAGCCAGCGTGGCGCCCATGCCCATGGTCGCGCTGAACCCGGTGGAGAACACGATCGCGTGACGGCGGCCGTAGAAGGCCGCGAGTTCGTGCTCCAGCGCCACGTGCTCGGCGAAAGTGCCGTTGGCCATGCGCGAGCCGGTGGTGCCGGTGCCCTGTTCGGCCAGCGCGCGTTGCGCCGCAGCGATGCAATCCGGATCGAAGGTGAGGCCGAGGTAGTTGTTGGTGCCCGCGAGGATCACGCGGCGACCGTCGACGATCGCCTCCGTGGGGGAGAGGATCTTCTCGGTGACGGCGCCGAAGGGCCTGATGCCGAGCCCGTCGAGCTCGGCGCGCACGCCGGCCATCGCCTGGAATTTGTCGAGGAGTTTCATGATGCGGACAACCTCGCGATTTCCCGCGCCAGGTCGTTCACGGTGCGGATGTCTGACAGCGAGTTCAGCGGAAACGAGATGTCGAACTCGTCCTCGACCTGCTCGATGACTTCCATCACGTCGATCGAGGACAGACCGAGCTCGCCGGCGAGGTCGCTGCCCTCGGTGATCGTGGTCTTGGCCTTGCCGAGGGAGCCGAGGATTTCCAGCACCCGCGCCAGGCAGGGTTCGTAGCTTGCCATCGTGCGTTTTCCCGAGTCGAAGCGGTCAGTTGCGCGGTCGCCCCGGATTATACTGAGCCGGCCGCGGGACGCATCCTCCCGCGTTCTCCCTAATGTTGGTGATTTTCAGACCCGTGCCCGAAACGAAAACGAACACATCGCCGCGCGTCTGGGTGATCGCCGCCTACCGCGCCGGCGAGCAGACCCAGCTGCTCGCGCTCGCCGAGGCGCTCGGCTGGCCGTTCGAGGTGAAGCAGTTGCGCCACCGCTGGCAGGGTGCGCTGTTCAACCTCGTGCGCGGCACGGGGCTGCGCGGCATCGACGTGGCGGCGTCCTGCGCGCTCGTCGCGCCGTGGCCCGACGTGGTGATTGCCGCCGGCATGCGCAACGAGCCGGTGTGCCGCTGGATTCGCGAGGCCTCCGGTGGCAGCACGCGCATCGTGCATATCGGGCGGCCGTGGGCGGATGCGCACAATTTCGACCTGGTGATCACCACGCCGCAGTACCGCCTGCCCGCGGATCCGCGCGTGCTGCAGAACACGCTCACGCTGCACCGGGTCACGCCCGAGCGACTGGCGGCGGCGCGCGAACAGCACGGCGCGCGGCTCGCGGTGTTGCCGTCGCCGCGCATCGCGGTGATCGTGGGTGGCCCCAGCGGACCCTATGCCTTCGGTCCGCGCGCCGGGGCACGGCTCGGACGCCAGGCATCGCGACTGGCAGGGGCGCTCGGCGGCAGCCTGATGATCACCACGAGCGCGCGCACGCCGCGCGCGGCACTCGCCGCGCTGCGCGCCAGTGTCACGGTGCCGCACGAGCTCTACGAATGGCGGCCCGGCGACGCGCAGAATCCCTACTTTGCGTATCTCGCCTGCGCCGAACGCCTGATCGTCACCTTCGACAGCATCTCGATGCTGTCCGAGGCCTGCGCGACCGGGCGTCCGGTCTACATGTTCGATCTCGCGCGCGACCACGTTCCCGGCGCGACGGCGGGTGGCGCGGACCACGGCATGCGCTCGCTGGGCTATGCCCTGCTGATGCGCTTCGGCCCGCGCCGGCTCGGTCGTGACATCGGCCTGGTGCACGAGCAGCTGCTGCGCGACGGGCGTGCCGCCTGGCTGGGCGCGCCGGGCGCGCCGCGATCCGCCGCGGCCGGCGCCGACATCGACCGCGCGGTGGCGCGCGTGAAGGCGCTGCTGGATCAGGGCTGAGCGGGGGGCTGCAGCACGGCGCGGCCGTTCTCGAGGCGGTACACGCGGTCGGCGATATCGACCAGGCCGCTCTGGTGCGTGATGGTGAGGATGGTGAGCGCGCCGCGCAGCTGCGTCAGGGTCTGGCGCACGGCGTCGGCGCTGTCCTGGTCGAGGGCGCTGGTCGCCTCGTCGAGTATCAGCAGCTGCGGGTGGCGCACCAGGGCGCGCGCGATCACGATGCGCTGGCGCTGTCCGCCCGAGAGGCGGCCGCCACGTTCGCCCACGCTGCTGTGCATGCCTTCGGGCAGGGCGCTCACGAAGTCCCAGGCGCCGGCCGCGCGCAGCGCGTGTTCGATGTCGGCCTCCGAGAGCTCGCTGTCGCCGAGGCTCACGTTGTGCGCGATGCTCTCGTGCAGCAGCAGGGTTTCCTGGGGCACATAGCCGATGGAGCGCCGCCACTGCTTGATGTCCATCGCATCGAGCGGGACGCCGTCGAGCGTGATGCGGCCCGCATCGGGGCGGATCAGGCCGATCAGCAGGTCCACGACGGTGGTCTTGCCGGCGCCCGAGGGGCCGATCAGGGTGACCAGCTCACCGGCCGGGATCTCGAGGCTGAGCCCATCGAGCACGCGGCGCTCCTCGTAGGCGAAGCAGACGCCTTCCATGCCCAGGCGCCCGGCGAGCACGGGGCGCGCGCCGCCGCGCAGTTGCTCTTCCTCGGCGTGCGCCTCGGCGATGGTGCGCTTCATCGACCAGTAGGCGCTCTCGCTGAGGGTCATTTTCTGGTACTGCTTCTGCACCTTGCCGAGCAGCGCGACCATCTGCCCGACCACCACCACCAGCACCATCACCGTGGTGAAGGGCATCGCGAACCTGGCCAGCGCGACGTAGATGCCGCCGGCGATGATCAGCGCGAACAGGAATTCCTGCGTGGATTCGAGCAGCGCGCTGCCGAGCGCCTGGCGTTCCAGCGCACGGTTCAGTCGCGCGGTCTCCATCGACAGCACCGCATCCGCGAGGTGCTCGCGCCCCATGCCCTTCAGCGGCTTCACGGAGCCCAGCGTGTCGGTCATCGTGGCCATCAGCGACAGCATCACCGAGGTCTGCTTGCGGCCGGCCTTCTTGGTGATGCGCACCAGCGAGTGCGACAGGCCGATGATCAGTGCGCCGGCGACGATGCCGGTGAGCGTCGCTCGCCACGACACCGCGATCGCCACCGCGCCATACACGAGCGCCTGCGCGAGGAATGTCAGCGCGGTGGCGCCGTTGACGAAGGATTCGGAGGCGCGCGCGGCCTCGGTGGCCAGCGAGTTGGTCAGCTTGCCCACGGGTTGGCCGAGGAAGTATTCCCAGCGGCTGCGCATGATCGCGCGCAGCAGTTCCAGGCGCAGATCCGTGGCCAGGCGCGCCGCGGTGTAGCCGACCTGGCGCTTGGCAAACAGCAGCAGCAGGCTCTTGCAGCCGATGGCGAACACCACCAGCAGCAGCATGTTGCCGAGCGTGGCAGCGATGCCGAGGGCGTCCAGCGCGCTGCGCACGGTCTGCGAGAACTCGTTGTCGTTCGCGGGCGCGGCCTGTCCCTGGCCCTCCGTCGCCATGTTCAGCAGCGGCAGCAGCACCGAGAGCCCGACGCCCTCGGCCAGGCCAGCCACCGACAGCGCCAGCAGGGTGAAGAACGTCTGCCAGGGATAGGCGCGGTAGAAACTCAGCATCAGTCGCATCGTGGAACCTCGGGCGGATCAGCGCGGGCCGCGCGTGACCTGGGCGACTACAGCGGCGGCCAGCACCACGAGGCAGATCGGGATCAGCACCACGACGGACTGCCCCAGCCCCAGCAACTGTCCGCCGGTATGGAATATCTGGGTCACGAGATAGAAGCCGACACCGATCACGGCGCCGGCCAGCACGCGCCAGCCGAAGGCGGCGCTGCGCGTGGTGCCGAAGCCCACGCCGATCACGACGGACAGCAGCACCATCGCGGCGGAGGAGAAGGGCAGCGAGGCCTTCTGCCAGAAGGCCATGCGCACCTGGCTGTCGTCCTCGCCGCTGTGCGCCAGGTGGTTGGCGTAGGCGTAGAGCGCGCTCGGCGACATCGCGGCCAGCGACTGCCCCAGCGCCGGCAGTTCCGCGGCGGACCAGAAAGGACCGAGCTCGAGCGAGGGCAGGTGACTGGTGCTGACCCTGCCGTCCTGCCACTGCTTGAACTGCACGTCGATCAGCTTCCAGTCGCGCCCGCCGACGAGTTCCGCGCCGCGCGCGTCGATCGCGCGCAGCAGTTCGTTATCGGGTCCGAACTCGTACAGCGAGATCTGCTCCGGGATGTGTCCCGCGCGCAGGTTGCGCACGTTGAAGAAGCGGTTTCCGCTCTTCGACCACAGCCCCTGGCCGTCGAGCAGGTCGAGATTGCCGCTGCGCCGCACCATGCGCTCGGTCTCGGCGCGCTGGTGCATGTCGGCGACCAGGAATTCCCCGGCAACGCCCAGCACGAGCATCATCGCCAGCGTCGGCACGGCGCAGATGCGCAGCAGCTGCCGCAGCGAGAACCCTGCGCCGCGGATCACGACGAGCTCGCTGTTGCGGGTCAGGGTGGCGAACGCGAGGATGGTGCCGAGCGCCGCAATCACGGGGGCCAGCTCGAGCACGCGCTGCGGCGTGGTCAGCAGCACGTAATGCAGCGCGTGCGTGAAGCGGTAGCGCTCGCTCAGGTTGTCTATCTCGTCGACCAGCGCCAGCAGACCGAACAGCGCGGTCAGCACCACGAAGACGATGAGCCAGCCGCGCGCGAGCTGTCCGGCCAGGAAGCGGCGGATGATCATCGGCGCCATCTCCGTCGCTGCAGCCGGGGCGTCAGCATCAGCAGTGCCAGCAGTGCGACCGGCGGCAGATAGGCGAGCAGCAGCCCGGGGAACGGCGGGATGTCGCCGTTCTCGAGCGCGTTGCGCACCGCGCCCGAGGCAAAGAACACCAGCAGGTAGGCGGCCATGGCGATCGCGAAGATGCTGCTGCGCGACTGTCGCGGGCTGGCGCGGCTGAGCGGCACCGCGAGCAGCGCGAGCAGCAGCGTGGCGAGCGGCGTGGTCAGGCGCCACTGGTACTCGGCGATGTCCTTGGGCTGGTCCGAGCCGCGCAGTGTGCCCGTATCCACGGCCTTGCGGCGGAACTTGCTGATGCGCTCCTCCTCGGGCAAGCGGATCAGGAAGCTGTTGAAGCGCATGTCGACGTCGCGCGAGCCGCCGCGATCCAGCAGGTAGGCATGGCCGTCGAAGAATTCCACCGCGCGCGAACCCTCCTCGTCCACGCCGTGGATGCGCGCGCGCTCGGCCGAGATGACCTGCGAGCGCTGTTCACGCTCGACCTGCACGAAGACGCCGCGCATCTCGTCGGCGATGACGTCGACCTCGCGCGCATAGAGCACGTAGCCACCGTTGCCGACGTCGGTGAACGTGCCGGCTCGGATGTTCGAGAGGTCGAATCGGCTGATGCTCTGCTGCTCCAGCGCGTAGGTGTGCGCGTAGGCCCACGGCCGTGCAAACAGCGACAGCAGTGCCACTGCCATCGCGCACAGCAGGGCCAGCTTGCCGACCGCGCGCAATATGCTGGCCTCGCTGACGCCGGCGGCGCTGAGCGCGGCCATCTCGGAGTCGCGGTACAGGCGGCCGATCGCGAACAGGATCGCGAGGAACAGCGTGGTGGGAACCAGCACTTCCATCGCGATCAGCGTGTTCAGGAAGATGAGCTGGGCAACGACGCGCCCGGCGATCTCGCCGGAGGCGGCATCGGAGAGCTTCACCGCCGCACTGAACGCGATGAACACGGCCGCCAGGATCGCCAGCCCCGCCGCGAAGGGACGGACGATCTCGGAGGTGATGTAGCGCTCGATAAGCATGCGGGTGGCCGATGTCCGTGGTCACGGTCCGTGAATGATGCCGGGGCGCCGGTCTCGGCGAGCGGGCGAGGCGCGACCCGTGGTCGCGCGCGTCGGGCAGCGTTGCTATTGTAATGCAGCGGACAGGAGCTGGCACGACGAAGGAAGGGAATATCCCGGCGTGAACGAATACAAGGCGCATTCGGGCCGGACGCCGCGCGTCTGGCTGCTGCTCGGCCACAAGGCGGGCGACAACAACCAGGTGCTCGCACTTGCCGAGGCGCTCGCCTGGCCGTGGGAGGACAAGCACATCGTGTACCGGCCGTGGGAACTGCTGAGCAACCGGCTGCTCGGCGCGACGCTGTGCGGCATCGATCGCGGCGCCTCGAGCGCGCTGGAGCCGCCGTGGCCGGACCTGGTGCTCACCTCGGGGCGGCGCAACGAGCCGGTGGCGCGCTGGATCCGCCGCCAGGCGCCGCGAGTGCGGCTCGTTCACGTCGGCAGGCCGTGGGCGCCGTTGGACGCCTTCGACCTGATCGTCACCACGCCGCAGTACAGCCTGCCGCGGTGCGCCAACGTGCTCGAAAACGAACTGCCGATGCATCGCCTGCGACGCGAGCGGCTGCAGGCCGAGGCCGAGCGCTGGCGGCCGCGCCTCGCGGCGCTCGCGGCGCCGCGCATCGCGGTGCTGCTCGGGGGGAACAGCGGCGCCTACGTGTTCACTCCCGGGAAGGCGCGCCGGCTGGGGCGCCTGGTCAACGGGCTGGCGCGTTCGCAGCACGGCTCGGTCATGGTGACCGACAGTGCGCGCACGCCGGCCGGTGTGACGGATGCCTTTCTCGCGGAGATCGACGTCGCCGTGCACTGTCATCGCTGGGGCGGCCCGCGCGAGGACAATCCCTACCTGGGGTATCTCGGCCTGGCGGACCAGTTCGTGGTAACGGCCGACAGCATGTCGATGATCGCCGAGGCGCTGATTGCCGCCAGACCGCTGTTCCTGTTCAGCCTCGACGACGGTCCGGACTGGTGGAGGCGGCGCTACAACTACCGGTTCAATGCCCTGGCGCACCGGCTGGCGATGGCGCTCGGGCCGCGTCGCATGCGTCGCGACGTCGGACGGATAATCGGGCGCCTGGTGGCGCAGGGGCGGGCGAGTTGGCTGGGCAACGGCATGCCGACGACGACCGCACCGGGCCCGGTTGACGAGTCGCGCCGCGCGGCGCTCGCCGTGGCGGCGCTGTTCACGACGAACAGCGCCTGAGAGCCACGTTCAGGCAGCCTGCTTCATCGCGCCGGAGAGCGGGTGGCGCGGCGCGGGCGGCAGGTCCGGCGTGTTCTTCAGCACCTCGATCGCGTCATGGCGCACGTGGTTCAGGCGCATTTCCTCGCGCAGGAAGCTCTCGGTCACCATGCCGTTGTCGAGGCACTCCTTCAGCAGACCGAAGAAGAAGTTCTGCTGGTTGATGTCGGGGTGCTGGCGGTAGCGACCCATCAGCCCGTACTCGCCGAACAGGTGGCGGCGGGCCTTCATCAGCCATGCCGCCGGCGGGAACAGGCGGAAGCGTTCGGCGATGCGGAAGTCGACCGGCAGCCCGGTCTTCCACGGCTGGGTACGGCGCCGCGTGGTGTGCAGCATCTTCGTCGCGGGCGTGAACTTGTCGAAATCGTTCCACTCATTCTCGAGCAGGCCGACCGTGCCGGCCGGTTCGCTCTTCAGGCAGATCCAGTCCATGTAGTCAAAGGTGAAGTCGAACATCCGCTCGAATCGTTCCTCGACCTTCCAGTGGCGCAGCTTTGCGCAGTCGAGCAGCATCACGCTGGTCGCGAGGCACTTGTCGATCAGGCCCTTGGTGCCCGAGCGCGGGCGACACATGACCGCCTTGCCCTCCATGTCGCGCGACAACAGCTCCCACACGTCGGCGCAGGCAAAAACGTCCGGGTCGATGACCACGGCGCGGCCCTGGAAGCCCATCAGTTCGGGGGGCATGAACCGGGTCAGGGTGAAGGACTGCAGGTCGTCGTTCAGCCACACGCGCTTGACGCCGTCGCGCAGGTAGAGCTGGCCCTCGCGCGCGTCGAAGTACGGGTAGTCCTTCTTCTCGATGATTCGCACGTCGAACTGTTCGTTGTGCGAGGAATAGCGACGCAGCGCGTGCTGCGCGACGATCGCGCCGGTGATCTGCTTGTGGTTGGTCTGGATAAAGACGCTGTTTGCCATGGTCCGGCCCTCCATTCATGTTGGACGAAGTCTGTGGATCCGGCCCGTCGCGGTCACAGCCGCCGCGGGCACGGTATCAGGCCGCGGGAGCGGCGGCTTTCAGTTCCTCGAGCGGGAAATCATAGAATTCGGACAGCTCCCGCTTGACCAGCGCCTGCATCTCCAGCACCTGCGCATCGTCGAAGTAGTCGCGGTACCCGCCGACCTTGGCCTTGCGCACCTTGAAGGAGTCGGGGTTGCTGGCGTCCTTGGCGACCATACGGCTGCCGCTCTTCCAGAACGTGCCGCTGGTCTCCATCGCGCGCATGTTCTCGACCGAGGCGAACTCCACGGCGCCCCGGATCTGCTCCGCGGTGCCCGGCGTGCCGATGAACTTCACGATGCGCTCCAGTGTGCCGGCGGTGTCCGCGCGCATGTCCTCGTAGCGCACCAGCAGGAAGTCGGCGCACTTCGGGGCCTCGCGTGCCCACAGGTTGAGGTACTCGATGACCTTGGGCAGGCCGGCGTCGCGGTCCATCATGAACGGGAAGATGTCAAGGTCGCTGCCGTGCTCGGGATAGTCGTTCAGCGCCTTCTTGCCCGGGCGCATGCGGAACTTCCACTGGAAGTACTGCGAGACGGTAGTGTCGAGCGGATTGCGCGCCAGCAGGATGACCTTCTTGCCGTAGTAGTCCTTCTTGGAGTCGGCGTTGCCGGTGTAGTCCTTCAGGTAGTTGTCGTGCGTGAAGAAGATGCGCGGAATCGCGGCATCCTTGCGGTGCAGGTTGTCGAAGCCGATCAGGTTGTGCTCCGGCAGGTCGTGCCTGAGCTGGTAGAAGCGCGAGAGCAGCACCCGCAGCCAGGTCCTGCCGCTCTTGCCGAAGGACACGACCACGCAGTCGGCGAGTTGCAGCTTGTGGAATTCCTCCCGGCCACGCAGCCGGCGTTCGAGGCGGATCTTCCGCTCGGCCGGCATCCAGAAACAGAGGCCGAGGATCAGGAACCGCGAGACCTTCTTGATTACCGTATGCATCTGATCTGAAAAGCCGCACAAAAGGTGCGAAAAATACTAGCAGGTGCCCGCCGCCGGCTCACCCGCTATCCGCGGTACTTTGCCTGTCGCAAAACACGCATTTGTGCGCCCGCCGCCCGGGGGTACCGCCGCGCCCGGCGCAAGCGCGCAAGGCGGCATATGCACATGGATTGCGGGCGCCGGTCTGGTAGCATTCCGTTTCGGGAGAAAGATCCGCGCGGCGGTCGCGCCGGGCGACGGAGGTGGCAGTGGCATACATCGACACGACGGCGATGGCGGCGATCGATCCGCACGCCTTCCAGCACACGCATCCTTTCCCGTGGATCAATCCGGCCGGTTTCCTCACCGCGGACGGCTTCGCGCGCCTGGTGGCGGCGCTTCCCGACGTCAGCTGCTTCACCTCCGCCATCGACTACACGCGCCAGCGCAAGTACGGCCAGCAGAACCACGACCGCTACGTGCTCGAATACCTCGACGGCATGGCGTTGCCGGTGCCGTGGCGGGAGTTCATCGACGAGTTGCGCGGCGATGCCTACCGCTCGTTCATCGCGCGCCTGCTCGGGCACCGCCATTTCCGCTTCCGCTTCCACTGGCACTACACGCCGCGCGCGTGCAGCGTTTCGCCGCACTGCGATTCGCGCACCAAGCTCGGCTCGCACATCTTCTACCTGAACACGCGCGACAGCTGGGATCCGGCCTGGGGCGGCGAGACCATCGTGCTCGACGACCACGGCCGTTTCGCCGTGGACTCCAGCCCCGATTTTGCGGACTTCGACGGGTCTTGGGCGGCCGAGACCATGGACAACCGCAGCCTGATCTTCGGGCGCCGCGGCAACTCCTGGCACGGCGTGCGCGCGATCGACTGCCCCGAGGGCGCGTTGCGCAAGGTCTTCATCGTGGTCTTCGAGGACTACCGGCGTTCGCGCATGCTGGTCAAGCGCGTGAACCGCCTGCTCAAGGGCAAGCCGCTGGTGTCCGGGAAAGAACTCGGGATGTACTGACGCAGCGGTGCCTTTCAGACGACCGTCACGGGAATGCCGCAGGCATCGGCCGTGGCGTGGTAGTCGGGATCCTCGCTGGCCGCCTCGACGACGAACTCCGAGCGGCTGTTGCTCACGAACAGGTGATTGAACATCACCGCCGAGGAGTAATAGCCGATCACCCGGCTGTAGGGGTGCGCCAGCAGGTGCTCCTCCAGGATGCCGGTGAGTGAAAGCTCGACCCAGTCCGGTGCCTCGGCGGCGATGAACTCCACGCCCCGGCGATTCTTCGGGTGCAGGCGAAAGCGCACCGGGTGCCCGCGTGATCGCTCCCGCGCCGCCAGCACGAACTCGCGGCTGATGCCGCGCAGTCCGCCCAGCACCAGCACCTCGTCCGAGGGCGGCTGCTCGGACTGGCGCAGCGGCACGATCAGGACCTTCGCGGGGTCGGCGTGGATCTGCTTCGCCGCGAAGTGGTAGACGTGCGCGAGGAACGGGCTCCAGGAACCCGACTTGTGGCGCACGTCGGCGGGCTCCACGCCGAGCACGCGCCGCATCAGCCAGCCCGGCAGCGCACCGCCCTTGGCCCTGCCGGGCAGGTGACGCAGCAGGGCCGCGCCGTCGGGGATCATGTTGTACTCGACGCCGGGGCAATGCCGGTCGAGCAGCCGGCGCAGGGCGTAGACGAAGGACTCGTTGTAGTAGGGCGAATAGACGCGCACGTGCTTGCCCCGCAGTCCGAGCGTGTCGAAGACGGTGCGCGCGAAGCGCAGCTTGCCCCATTTCTTGCCCAGGAGCCGCGTCGCCGTGTCGCTTGCGTCGGCGAATACCACCGGGTGCCCGGCGGCGGCGCGACGCTCGATGCCCTCGCGCGGCTGGTACATGGCGTAGGCGACGTCGGTGAGCCCCAGGTGCTCGATCAGCAGCGTCGAGAAGTAGTACTGGAAACCGGTGCTCAGCACGAACAGGTTCACGGTCATGTCCCGCTGTCCTCGGTGGCAGCGACGCGGGGAGGGCCGTCGCGCAAGCCGAGCTCCGTGAAGTCGGCGATCTGCGGGTGCGGACAGTGCGCGCGGCCGTCCGGCCAGTCGGAAACCCCGTGCACGAAGACGAACTCCAGCCCGAACTCCTGCGCCAGCTGCATGTCGAGCTCGGCGTCGCCGAAATAGAGCGCGCGTCCGCGGAAGGCGCCGGCCCGGGCGAGAAGGCGCATGTTCTCGCGCTTGCTGGTCGGGCTGCCGAGGATCGAGGCGAAATGCGCGTCGAGTCCGCGCGCGGCCAGCACGGCGCGGACTTCGCTTTGCGCCCCTCCCGTGACCACGTGCGCCGCGACCTGCGGCGGGATCGAGGCGAGCAGCGCCCCGATACCGGGTATCAGCGGACAGGCCAGCAGCTCGCGCGCGCAGATGGCGGCATAATCCGCGAGCAGCGCGCCCAGCAGCCGCTCGCGTTCCGCGGGCGCCACGGCGAGGATCTCGTCGAGAAAGTACGCGAACTTCTCGTTGCGGCTGATGCCGCCGTGACGGTGATGGTAGTCGAGCAGGCGCGCGACCGCGTCGGCGCCGAAGGGCGCCGTGACGCGGCGGAAGGCCTCGGTCTTGATGCGGTTGGAGTCGAGGATCACCCCGTCGCAGTCGAAGACCAGCGTGTGGTAGTCAGCGGCCGCGAAGTGCATGCACCACGCGCTCCAGGTCCTCGGGGGTGTCGACCGCGATGCTCGCCGAGGCCAGTTCGACCATGCGCACCTCGAAGCCCAGGTCCAGGAAGCGCAGGATCTCGATGTCCTCGATCTGCTCGATCGGTCCCTTGGCGCTCACGCTGGCGAAGGCCGCGAGCTGCGCCGGCGAGAAGCAGTAGATGCACACCTGCTTCCAGGCCTTCTCGAAGCTGCCACCCTTGTTCGCCGGAATCGCGGCGCGGCTCATGTACATCAATCGCCCGTCCTGCGTGGCGACCACCTTGGGCACGTTGCGCGACCGGTATTCGCGCTCGTCGGCAATGGCGGTCATCGCGTTCACCACGGCGCCGCCGTGGCGTCTCCAGGCAGCCGCCACCGCGAGGATGTCGGCCGGATCCAGCATCGGCTCGTCGCCCTGCACGTTGACCAGGAAGTCGTAGTCGAGCGCGCGCGCGGCCTCGGCCACGCGGTCGGTGCCGGTGAGGCAGGAGGAGGAGGTCATCAGCACGCGCGCGCCGAAGCCCTCGCAGGCCGCGCGGATGCGTGCATCGTCGGTGGCGACGTACACGTGTTGCTGTCCGAGCGCCGCGACGCAGCGCTCCCAGACGTGGCGGATCATCGGTTTGCCGAGGAGGTCGGCCAGCGGCTTGCCCGGAAAGCGCGACGAGGCGAAGCGCGCCGGAATGACGATGGCGCAGTCCGACCTAGCGGTAGCTGGCATAGATCGAACCCTGGGCCACGGGATAGTTGGTGGGCGTGAGCGCGGTCAGCGAGATCGCGTCCAGGGCGGGCGTTACCGCCCTGAACAGCTGCAGCATTTCGGCCTGGCGAGAGTCGTCGGCGTGGAAGCCGTCGAAGCCGACCAGGAAGATGCGTCGGGCACGCCCCGCGATGCACAGCGCCAGCGCGTAGGCGAAGGCCAGTGGCACCGGGATCACGCAGCCGTTGGGGCGTGCCTCGAAGCTGCCACGCTGCAGCACGCAGTCGTACTCGTGCAACTCGGCGACGCCGAGCGCTGCGCGCGTGCCCTCGTCCTGGAAGCGGCGCGCCGAATAGATCGGCTTGCCGCAGGAGGCGAGGAACTCGGCCTCGTACAGCAGCCGGAACTGGTCGACGCAGATGATGCCGTCGACCAGCGCAGGATCGATCGCACCCTGGTGGTTCAGCGTGAGCACCAGCAATTCGTGGTCGCGCATGAACAGCTCGATGTCGGCTGCATACTGCTGCACGCTGGGGCCTGCGCCCACCAGCAGCACGTCGGCACCTTGGAACGGGCCGAGATCCGCCGGAGGCGCCGTGGCGTCGAGCGGGCGGTCGTCGCGGAAGGAATGCAGCGAGCGCTCGATCTCGGTCAGGCTGAAGCTGGTGGAGTTGCGCTCGGCGAGCGAACGCAGCGCGGAGAATTTCTCGCGCGCGCTGTAGCGCTGATCCGTCATCAGGGTCTGCGCGAACATCGGGTGGATGTCGTGCAGAGCCGAGTAGTGGTAGAAGAAGCTCGCACCCCAGCCGTACTGGTCCTTGAGCGGCTGGAAGCCGTTCACGCACAGCGCGCTCAGCTCGTCGAGGCGCGAGGCCTTGAGGCCGCGCGCGTCGAGTTCGCAAAGCAGGATCTCGAGCTCGGCGTTGCCGGCGCCGCGTCCCATGCCGGTCACGGTGGCGTCGAGAAAGCTCACGCCGTGCGCGATTGCAGCCAGCGTATTCTGCACCGCCAGCGATTTGTTGTTGTGCGTGTGGACGCCGATGGCGCCGTTCCAGCCCGCGGCCAGCGCGTCGACCACGCGCCCGACCTCGGCGCCATCCATCGAGCCGAAGGAATCGGCGAAGTAGAGCACCGCCACTGCGTCCCACGACGCCACCTCGCGGGCGAGCGCGGTGATGCGCGCGGCGGGCTTGCCCGCGGCCTGCATGATGTTCAGGCCGACGCGATAGCCCAGATCGCGCAGCCGCACGGCCAGCGCCCGGCAGCTCTCCACTTCGCCGAGATGAGCGGCGATGCGCACCCATTCGACGCGGGAGCCGTCGCGCGGCAGGAACAGCGCGTCCACGGCCGCCGCCGGCGCGAGTCCGCAGCCGAGCATTGCCTTGGCATCGACCATCACCGCCAGCGTGAGGCCCGCCGGCAGGTGCAGCGTGCCGAGGAAGGCGTCGGTCGAATAGGCGTAGGGGCCCAGGAAGCTCGCCTGCGGGAAATTGCGGAAACCGATCTCGACGATATCGACGCCCGCCGCCGCCATGGCCTGCAGGTAGCTCTCGGCGAGCTCGCGCGGGAAGCACCAGTTGTTGTAGTAGCCGCCGTCGCGGAGGGTGCAGTCGAGTATGCGAAGCGTCATGGTGGATGCGTGCCGGATAATCCGAAACGGCGCGGCGTGCTGCGGCGCGCGTCATGGGTAACTCGCGGCATTATATGGGGCGTGTCCGGCACCGGCCACCCCTGCCCGGCGGTAGAAATGGCGTGCCTCCGCTTGCCGCGCTCAGTGCCGGCTCTCCTCCACGATGCGACGCGCGTGGTGCGTCGCGCGCTCGAGGTCCTGCTGTGGCGTGAAGCTGTACGCAGCCAGGAATCCGTGCGCGAGATCCGAGGCCGAGCCGTGCCGGAAGAGGTAGGAATAGAACGCGTCGAAGCTGCGCGGCAGGCGTATCAGCCGGCTGTCGACGATGCGCCTGGTCAGGTCGGCCAGCCACCC
>JAGPES010000357.1 GCA_018057015.1 Pseudomonadales bacterium
CCTGCAGGCGCAGCCAGTCCAGCAGGCGCTCGTTCGCGGCGTAGGCCAGCGAGGCGAAGCGCAGCGTGCCGCCGAGGCGGTCGCCCCGCTCGATCAGGATCACCTCGTGGCCGTCGCGCGCCAGACTGCGCGCCGACTCCATGCCACCGGGGCCGCCGCCGACCACCACCACGCGCCTGCGCGCGCCCGGCTTCGGCGCGTTCAGGCGCAGGTACTCGATGCCGCAGCCGGAGTTCACGGCGCAGCGCGTCGATTCCAGGGTGTAGATCGCGCTGACGCAGGTGTAGCAGTAGATGCAGGGACGCACCTGCTCGGGCTTGCCGGCGGCGAGCTTGTTCGGCAGTTCCGGATCGGCGAGCAGCTTGCGGCCCATGCCGAGGAAATCGAGGCGGCCGGCGCCGATCTCGGCATCGCCGTGCTCGGGCTCGACGCGACCGGAACAGATGACCGGGATGCCGACCACGGCCTTGATCGCCGCGCCCGCCGGCAACAGCGTGTTCGGCTCGTGCGGAATGTTCGAGGCCGAGTGCAGCTTGCCGATGCCGGTGTCGTGGTAGGCGCTCACGGTGATCGCGTCGGCGCCCGCCGCCTCGACCAGCTTCGCGGTCACCCTGGCGTGCTCGAGCGTGATGCCGCCCTCCTTGCCCACCTCCTGCGAGTCGAGCTTCACCCACACCGCGAAATCGGGGCCCACGGTCGCGCGCACGGCGCGCACCACCTCGACGAGGAAACGCGAGCGGTTCTCGGTGCTGCCGCCGTACTCGTCGGTGCGCTTGTTGGTCCTGGGCGACAGGAACGAGGACAGCAGGTAGCCGTGCCCGCCGTGGATCTCGACGCCGTCGCAGCCCGCCTGCTTCGCCCGGCGCGCGCCGGCTGCATAAGCGTTCACCACAACCTGGATGTCCTCGTGGGTCAGCACCTTGTAGGTGGGCATGCCGGCGCTGGCAAAGGCCTTGAGTTCCTCGAGCAGGAAGCCCTCGGTGAAGTCGCCCTTCATCGGCTCCGGCACCGAGGGACACCACTGCGGGCGCCCGGCCTTGGTGTCGTCGCCGGCCACCAGTCCGCCCTGGTGCAATTGCACGGCGTACTTCGCGCCGTGGCGATGCACGGCATCGGCCACGCGCTCGAGCCCCGGGATGAACTTGTCATCGGAGATGCCGATCTGCCACGGCTGCACCTGGCCGATCGGGTACATCACGCCGCAGGCGCCCGAGATGATCAGCCCGGCGCCGCCGCGCGCCTGCTCCTCGTGGTAGGCGACGACGCGGTCGCCGCTGAAACCGCCTTCCTCGCCGAAGTTCACGCCCATCGCCATCACCACGATGCGGTTGCGCAACTCCATCGCGCCGATGCGCCCGGGCGAGAGCAGGTGGGAATAGGCGGACTGGGACATGGGCGGCTCCTTGCAGTGGTTCTCTGGCCGGGAGGCAGTATACCTTCCGGCCGCGGGTTCGACGGCGACCGGCCCCCCGTCCCGACCTGAGCGGCCCATGCCGGGCGGGGCCGGACGGCGTGCGAGGATCCGGGCTACGTCTTCGCCAGGCGCGCGATCTTGCGCTCGAGGCCGGCAATCAGGTCGTCGAAGCCCTCGTCGAGCAGTTCCTCCTGGGTGAGAGGAACCTGGTAGTTGCGCAACTGCAGGAAGAATTCCTGCTGCTCCGGCGGCAATTGCTCCAGCTTGGTCAGCGAGAGCGAGTTGCGAAAACTGCCCTGCCCGGACTCCGACAGCAGCAACCCGACCGCCTGCGAGCAGAACAGCCAGACGGTGGCGGCGAGCTCCCTGCCGCGCAGACCCTGCTCGTGCAGCGTCCTGCCGACCGTGTAGGTGATGCTCAGCCAGCCAGCGGAGCTGCGGCCATCGACACCCATGACCTTGAAGATCAGGGGATTCTTCTCGGCATGCTTCTTCACCGCCCACAGCCAGGCGCGCAGCGTGTCCTGCCAGGACTGGCCCGGCCTGGCCTTCGGCATGCGGAAGCGCTTGCAGAGGTGATCGGCCACTGCCGCGAGCAGTGCCTCGCGGCTGGGAAAGTAGTTGTAGAGCGCCATCGAGACGGTATCGAGCGCATCGGCCACGCGCGCCAGCGTGAAACCCTCGACGGAGTGCGCGGCGAGCAGCTCCACGGACTTCTCGAGGATCATCTCGCGCGACAGCCGCGCCGGGCGCCCGGGGCTGGCTGCCCTGCGCGCCGGCCCGGTGTCGGTCTTCTTTCCCGGGGCGGCGCTGCCGGCCGTGATCCTGGCCTTGGGGGGGACGGCGGATGCCATGCTGGATATTCCTGGATGCGGATCGGACGAATATCGCATAGTAGCAATTCCTGCGATTTCCCTTCAAAAGAAGATTATCGCGCGCCTGTCCCCGCGGATTGACTTCGCGCTCCGGGTGCGGGAGGGTTTCGCGCACAGGCACAGGATGCGGACTATCGTCGTGAACGACTACCACTTCGAACCCCTCGGGCTCACCGACTACTCCTTCCTGGTGCAGGAAACGCCCGAGCGGCACATGAGCGTGGCCGGCGTCGCGATTTTCGACGCCGGCCCGTTGCGGCGCCGCGACGGCGGCATCGACTTCGCAACGATCAGGAACGCGACTGCCGTCGCGATCGAGCAGATACCCCGTTACCGCCAGAAACTCCTGTGGCGCACGCACCGCGAACTGGCCAGCTACCTGGGCCTGGGGGACGGCGCGCACGAGGACGAATCGCTGCCACCGGTGTGGGTCGACGACCCGCACTTCGACATCGACTACCACATGCGGCACACGGCGCTGCCCCGGCCGGGCAGCGAGGCGCAGCTGAAGACACTCGCCGGGCGCATCGCCTCGCAGCCCCTCGATCGTTCGCGCCCGCTGTGGGAGACCTGGATCGTCGAGGGCCTGGAAGGCGGGCGCTTCGCGCTGATCTCCAAGCTGCACCACTGCATGATCGACGGCATGTCGGGCATGGACATCTCGCGGATACTCTCCTCGACCTCGCCCGATTACGATCCGGGCAAGCCCTCGCCCTGGCGGGCGCGACGCGCGCCGACACGCCGGGAACTGGAACGCGAGCTGCAGCGCGCGCAGCTGGGCGCGCCGCTGCGCATGCTGAAGGACCTGGTTGCGCGCGACGCCGCGGAGCTCGGCGGCGAGATCGTTCACCGCATCAAGGGCATCGGCGAGACCTTCGCCGAGACCGCGGGCGCGAAACGCACGCCCACGCCGCTCAACGGGCGCAACGGTCCGCATCGCGCGATCGACTGGATCACGGTGCCGCTGGAGCGGATCAGGGCGGCGAGCGAGGCCATGGCGTGCACGGTGAACGACGTGGTGCTGACCATCGTCACCGGCGCCTTTCGCGAGTACCTGCTGAACACGGATTTCGTGCCCGGCTCGGCGCCGTTTCGCGCCACCGTGCCCGTGAGCATCTGGGGGGATCGCAGGAAAGGCGAGATCGGCAACCAGATCGCGGTGTGGATGATCGAGTTGCCGCTCGGGGAATCCACGCCGCGCGCACAGCTGCGCGCGATCCACGCGGTGACCGAACAGCACAAGCACTCCGACCGCCCCCTCGGCATCAAGACGCTGGAATCGGTGCTGCGCCTCATGCCGGGCCTGGTGTCGCTCGCGGTGCGCAACGCCGCCGGCCCTGCCAACACGCTGGTCACCAACATTCCCGGCCCGCAGGTTCCGCTGTACGAGATGGGCGCCGAGCAGCTCGCGGCCTACCCCATCGTGCCCTTGCTGGAAGAGATGGGCATCGGCATCGGCGTCATGAGCTACAACGGCCTGACATGCTGGGGCATCACGGCGGACAAGAACATCGTGCCCGACGTGAGCGTGTTCACCCGCGCGCTGGAAAAGTCGGTCGCCGCGGTGCAAAGGGCGTCGCGCCAACGCGCGAAGGCCCGCCCCACCAGCACGACGGCGAACAGGAAGTCCGCGCCACGCAAGGGGGTGGCGGCAAGAAAGCCGCGCTGAGCGACCCGCACAGGGCC
>JAGPES010000358.1 GCA_018057015.1 Pseudomonadales bacterium
CTCTCGTCGCGCGCCAGCAATTCGCAGCCGATACTGGCGCGCCAGCGGTTCAACAGTTCGTCGAGCAGGGGGTTCGTGGGCGGCGAATACACGACCGCGAGCGGCACGCGCTGGCGCGCGATGGCGGCAGCGGTCACTTCCCAGTTGGCCTGGTGCGCGGTCACGAACACCGCCGGGTGCGAAGGGTCGCGGAATGTGCGGAGGTCGCCGGACAGTTCGACCTGGATGCGCGCGCCGCCCTCGCCGAAGGCGATCTCGTTGAGGTGCGCGTACTCGGCGAACACGGCGCCGGCGTTGCCCCAGGCCTCGCGCGCGATGCGCCTGCGCTCGCCCTCGGACTTGTCGGGGAACACGAGACGCAGGTTGTCGTCCAGTGCACGCCCCTTGCGAAAGCGCGGCCCCAGCGCCGCGCCGATGCGTGCCCCGAGGCGCGAGGCGGTGTCCACGGGCAGTCGCCGGATCAGCCACAGCAGCGAGCCGAAGAAGGCGCGGTCGAGGCGATAGAGCGCGGCTTCGACCAGGCCGTGGCGTTCGCCCAGCGCGCGCAGCCGATGTCCGAGGATGAAGCGTGCCATGCGAATCGCTAAACCCGCACGAGTTCCGTGCGCAACAGTGAAGATGACCGGAGTCTATCCCAGCGAGGCGGGAGGGACACGGCATAACTGACGGCGCCAAAGCGCAACTTTTCACCGATTCCGCCGACCACGCGCCGGAGGCGCCGGCATGATCGCAGTCCGGATCTGACCGGCATCATCCGGCTGAAGAGGGCCTACGCAGGCCGAAGTGGCTTGCGCGGCGGCGGTCGACGGCCAGGGGCGACGACGGGCGGCGCGCCGCGGCGTGGCTTCACGGTGGAGGCTGGCGTTTCGCCGCGGCGGTTGCCGGTGCCGGCCGGCTGGAAGCTCGGTACCAGGTGCTTCTTGCCGTTGCCGATCAGGTCGGCGCGCCCCATGCGCTTCAGCGCCTCGCGCATCAGCGGCCAGTTCTCCGGGTCGTGGTAGCGCAGGAATGCCTTGTGCAGCCGGCGCGTCTTCATTGCGCGCGCGGTTTCCACCTGCTCGCTGTCGTGGCGCACGCGCTTCAGCGGGTTGCGCCGCGAGTGGTACATCGTGGTCGCCAGCGCCATCGGTGTCGGCAGGAAAGTCTGCACCTGGTCGAGGCGAAAGCCGTTGCGCTTGAGCCACAGCGCGAGATTCAGCATGTCCTCCTCGCGCGTGCCGGGATGGGCCGCGATGAAATAGGGGATCAGGTACTGCTCCTTGCCGGCCTCGCGCGAGAAGCGGTCGAACATTTCCTTGAAGCGTTCGTAGGTGCCGATGCCCGGCTTCATCATCTTCGAGAGCGGCCCCTCCTCGGTGTGCTCGGGCGCGATCTTCAGGTAGCCGCCGACGTGGTGCTGCGCGAGCTCCTTCACGTACTCGGGCGAGCGCACCGCGAGGTCGTAGCGCAGCCCCGAGCCGATCAGCACCTTCTTCACGCCGGGCAGTTCGCGCGCCTTGCGGTACAGGCTGATCAGCGAGGAGTGATCGGTGTCCAGGTTCTCGCACACGTCCGGGTATACGCAGGAAAGTCGCCGGCAGGCGCTCTCGATCTGCCGTGACTTGCAGGCCATGCGGTACATGTTCGCGGTGGGTCCGCCGAGGTCGGAGATCACGCCGGTGAAGCCCGGGGTGCGGTCCCGGATCTCCCCGATCTCGCGCAGGACCGATTTTTCCGAGCGGCTCTGGATGATGCGGCCCTCGTGCTCGGTGATCGAGCAGAAGGTGCAGCCGCCGAAGCAGCCGCGCATGATGTTCACCGAGAAGCGGATCATCTCGAAGGCCGGGATGCGCGCCTCCCCGTAGGCGGGGTGCGGCTGGCGCTGGTAGGGCAGGTCGTAGACGCCGTCCATCTCGGGGGTCGTGAGCGGGATCGGCGGCGGGTTGATCCACACGTCGCGCTCGCCGTGCGCCTGCACCAGTGCGCGCGCGTTGCCGGGGTTCGATTCCAGGTGGAAGGTGCGCGAGGCGTGCGCGTACAGCACGGGATCGTCGCGCACCGCCTCGTAGGCGGGCAGCCGTACCACCGAGCGCGCGCGGTCGAGCTTGCGCCGCTCCATCGGGACGAAGCGCAGCACCTGCGCGGCGGGATCCGCGACCGGCTGCGCCGGCAGTGTCGCTCCGGTCTCCATCGCGTAGGGATCCGGGTGGCGCACCAGCGGCCCCGGCGCGTCGACGTCGGTGGAGTCGATCTCGCACCAGTCGGCCTGCGGGCGCCAGTCGCGCGGCACCATGAACGCAGTCCCGCGCAGGTCGCGGATCGCGTCGATGGGCTCGCCGGCGGCGAGCCGGTGCGCCAGCGTCACGATCGCGCGTTCGGCGTTGCCGAACAGCAGCAGGTCGGCCTTGGAGTCGGGCAGCACCGAGCGACGCACCTTGTCGGACCAGTAGTCGTAGTGCGCGATGCGCCGCAGGCTGGCCTCGATAGAGCCGATCACGATGTTGGCATCGGGGAAGGCCTCCCGCGCCCGCTGCGCGTAGACGGTCACCGCCCGGTCCGGGCGGCGGTTGGGCGCGGCGTCGGGGGTGTAGGCGTCGTCGGAGCGGATACGGCGATCGGCGGTGTAGCGGTTGACCATCGAATCCATGTTGCCGGCGGTGATGCCAAAGAACAGGTTGGGCCTGCCGAGGGCGCGAAAACCCGCCGCCGAGCGCCAGTCTGGCTGGCTGATGATGCCGACGCGAAAGCCCTGGGCCTCGAGCAGGCGCCCGATCAGCGCCATGCCGAAGCTGGGGTGGTCGATGTAGGCGTCGCCGGTGACGACGATGACGTCGCACGAATCCCAGCCGAGCGCGTCCATCTCGGCGCGTGACATCGGCAGGAAAGGCGCCACGCCGAAGCGCTTGGCCCAGTACTTGCGGTAGCTGAACAGGTCTTTGGCGGTTTGCATGGCGCCATTGTAACCCCGGCGCGGGTCGGCTCCAGTGGCCGAAACGGGCAATAAGCCCCCCGGGCCGGATGCGCGCGGCAACCGCGGCTTGCGTGCTCGTGCCCTGGTACAGGATAGTGCACTCGGCCGCGCTGCCTCGGCGCGCAGATCGCGAACCGCAACAGCAAACCTGAAGGAGAAACCGCGAAGATGAGCACACGTATCGCGCTGGCGGCCCTTGCCGCGGTTGCAGCGCTTTCAGCTGCCGTGCCCGCGTCGGCCGGGGCGGAGAAGAAACTGGATCTGTCCAACAAGTGGCGCGTGGAGTGCAGCGAGGGTGCGAATTCCGATGGCACCATCCTGTTCCGCGTCACGCCGAAGGACGGTACGCCCACCGAGGTTGCCGTGGCGATCAGGGACGGGCGCAGCGAGAACGGGGTGGCGCGCGACATCCGCGATGCCTTCCGCAACACGCTGGACCCGAAGAAGTTCCACAGCGAAACCGACGACGGCGAGGACGTGCTGCTCAAGAAGAAGCGCGGTGCGCCGAACTTCGAGCTGAAGCTCGTTTCCTCGACGGTCAAGAGCGTGCGTTTCGACGTCGAGAAGGAGTAGGCGGGCACCTCGGGTCGGCGCCGGCGTTGCCCGCCGGGCGGGCTCAGGGACTGCCGGGATCCGGTGTCGCGTCGTCGGCCGGCGCGGTTTCGCGCATGATCTCCTCCGGCGTGCGCGCGACCAGCGTGCTCCCCTTCAGCGCGTCCTCGACGTCCTTCTTCAGCACCAGGATCACGATGCGCCGGTTGCTCGGCGCCGCGGGCTGGTCGACGAGGCGCGGCACCGAGGCGCTCATGCCCTGCACGGTGAGCACTTTTTCCTCGGGGTAGCCGCCGTCGATCAGGGCGCGGCGCGCGCTGTTGGCGCGGTCCGCCGAGAGCTCCCAGTTGCTGTAATTCGCCCCGTCGCGGTAGGCAACCGCGTCGGTGTGGCCGTTGATGCTGAGCTTGTTGGTCACCGCCCGCAGGCGTGGCGCCAGGGCCAGCAGGACCTCGCGTGCGTAGTCCTGCAG
>JAGPES010000359.1 GCA_018057015.1 Pseudomonadales bacterium
GGCCAGTCTCGTGCCGAGCTCCAGCACCGGCACGTTGAGCGCGCCGGCGATATGCCCGGCCTCCCATTCGGCAACCGTGCGCACATCGAGCAACTGGGGCGCCGGCCCGCCTTCGTGCAGCAGGGCGTGCAGTTCCTGCGCCGGAATTTCGGATACTCGCCCAAAGGGCCACCACCAGAACCAGAACCTGTCCATCCGTTTCACCTGCCGCTCTCGTGCATGTGTCCAAGACATCGCGCCGACCTGTTTCTCCGGGCGCGGCCACGACGATGGCAAGCCTAGGCCGGCAGCGCCACCAGGCGGCCCCCCGCGCCGGGGGGGATACGGAGCGCGGCGCTCGCGCAGACTGGCACCCATCGACCGGCAGGCAGGACAGGACAGGACTTGGAGGTTGGCATGTCGAAGGAAACGGGAATCGAGGGAGCCGGCGTGCCCTTCGTGCTGATGTACTCGACGGCGGTGTGCCCGCATTGCGTGCGCGCCGAAGGCCTGCTGCGCAACAAGGGCGTCGCGCGGCTCGAGAAAATCCGCGTCGACCTGGATGCCGCGCGGCGTGAGGAGATGATCGCGCGCACCGGCAAGCGCTCGGTGCCGCAGATCTACATCGGCGAGACCTATGTCGGTGGTTGTGACGAACTCTATGCGCTCGAGCGCGCCGGCGGGCTGGACGCGCTGCTGGCGAGCGCATCCAGGTAGCGCTCGGCGTCGAGCGCCGCCATGCAACCCGTGGCGGCGGAGGTGACGGCCTGCCGGTAGACGTGGTCCTGCACGTCGCCGGCGGCGAAGACACCGCCGATGCTGGTCTGGGTGGCGGCGCCGCCGTTACCGCCATGCGTGACGAGGTAGCCATTCTTCATCGCCAGCTGTCCCTCGAAGAGCGCGGTGTTCGGCCTGTGGCCGATCGCGATGAATACCCCCTGCAGCCCGATCGCCTCGGTGGCGCCGGAGGCAACCGGGCGGATGCGCACGCCGGTGACACCCGAATCGTCGCCCAGCACCTCGTCGAGCGTCGCTTGCAGGCGCAGCGTGATCCTGCCCTCCGCGACCTTGCGGTACAGGCGATCGACCAGGATCTTCTCGGCGCGGAAACGCTCGCGGCGATGGATCAGCGTGACGTGGCATGCGATGTTCGCCAGGTACAGCGCCTCCTCGACGGCGGTGTTGCCGCCGCCCACCACCGCGACATCCTGCCCCTGGTAAAAGAAGCCGTCGCAGGTCGCGCAGCCCGAGACACCGCGCCCCATGAACGCCTGCTCCGAGGGCAGCCCCAGGTACTGCGCGGAGGCGCCGGTGGCAATGACCAGGGCGTCGCAGGTGTACGTGCCGGTGTCGCCCAGCAGCCGGAAGGGACGCTCGTGCAACAGCGCCGTGTGGATCGTGTCGAAAACGATGTCGGTGTCGAACCGGCGCGCGTGCCGCTCGAAGCGCTCCATGAGCTCGGGTCCCTGCACGCCGTCGGCGTCGGCCGGCCAGTTGTCCACCTCCGTGGTCGTGGTGAGCTGCCCGCCCGGGGCGAGCCCTGTGATCAACACGGGCTTCAGGTTGGCGCGCGCGGCGTAGACAGCCGCCGTGTAGCCGGCCGGCCCGGAACCGAGGATCAGCAGGCGGCAATGACGTGTTGCATCGGATGTCATGGTGGCGTCTTCGTTGCGTGGCCGGGAATGCCCGCGGCTACGGAGTGACCGGGGCCTGCACGCAAGATGTCCGTCACGCGCCGCGAGCGGGCCACCCGCGTCGGGGGGTGACAGCAGGAGCAGGCCGGCGTCTAGTGCAACCGGTGTCGTCACCGCAGTGGCGCACGCGTCCAGGAAAGACAGATGACAGCACAGCCAGTTACCAACGCGAGCCCCGCGAAGGGCAACGACATGATCCTGTGGGGAGCGCCGCACTCGCTGTATTCCGGCAAGGTGCGATCCTACCTGGTGAAGAAAGGCCTGCCGTTCCGGGAGCTGTTTCCGAGTCATCCGCGCTTCGCCGGCGCCATCGTGCCGGCGGTGGGCCAGATGGTGGTCCCCGTCGTCGAGACCGTCGACGGGGACATCCTGCAGGACAGCACCGAGATCATCGAGTTGCTCGAGCAGCGCTTCCCGGAGCCGGCCATGCTGCCCACATTGCCGGTGCAGCGCTGCGTGGCGCACCTGCTCGACGCGTGGGGGACCGAGGGCATGCTGGCCACGGCCATGCACTATCGCTGGAGTTACCGCGCGGAGCAGGAGCACTTCCTGCGCGCCGAATTCGGGCGTGCGATCCATGCCGGGCCCGACCGGGAGGCGCGACTGGCGGCCGGCGCGGCGTTCATGGGCTACTTCGGCGGCATGCTGCCCTCGCTGGGTGTCGATGCCGAAACCATCCCCGCGATCGAGGCGGCCCACGGGGAATTGCTGGACGCACTGGACATCCATTTCCAGCACCACCCGTATCTGCTGGGCGGCCGCCCGAGCATCGCCGACTTCGGCTTCATGGCGCCCCTGTTCGCGCACCTCGGCCGCGATCCGGTGCCGGCGGCACTGATGATGAAGCGCGCGCCGAACGTCTATCGCTGGACCGAACGCATGAACTGTCCGGGCACGGCGGACGGCGAGTTCCCCGGTCTTCCCGCGAACTGGCTCGGGGACGATGCCATTGCACCGACACTGGAGCCCGTGCTGGAACTGCTGTTCCGCGACTGGGGCCCGCAACTGCGTGCAAATGCGGCGTGTCTCGACGCGTGGCTGGACGCACATCCGGCGCTGCCGGCGGGGCACATCGTCGCGCTCGACGGCAAGCGCGCCGTGCATCCCACGCTGGGGCCGATCGAGTACCGCTGGCGCGGCGTCACGGTGCGCCAGGCCGGCAGGCCGCACGAGCTCTGGCACTTCGAACGGGCGGCCAGTGCGGTCCGCGCGCTCGACGGTGCGGCGCGCGCGCGCTTCGACAGCCTGGCACGACGGCTCGGGGGCTCGCAGTTGATGCAGATCGGTCTGCAGCGCCCGCTGGTGCGCAAGGACTACACGCTGGTACTGGGCTGAACGGTGAGGTGCCGCGAACGTGAGCACGATTGAAAAGGTCGACCATCCGGCCGCGTGGACCGCGGCGAGCCTGTGCGCGCAATCCGCCGCGTGGACCTGCCGGCTGAGCGACGAGGACGTCGACGAACTGGAGCGGGCACTGCGCCAGGTCGAGACACGCGGGCTGCGCGTGCCCCGTTTCGGCAGTGACGCGTTCCCGATCCCGCGGCTCGAGGCCAGGCTGGCGCCGTTCAGGGAAGAGCTCGACCTCGGGCTGGGCGTGCTGTCGATCACGGGCCTGCCGGTCACGCGGTACACCAGGGATCAGGCCAGTGCCATTTTCTGGGGGCTCGGAAGCCATTTCGGCCGGCCGTGGGCGCAGAACATGCGCGGGCACCTGCTCGGTGACGTGATCGACGAGGGCAAGTCGGTCGACGACCCGACGGCCCGCGGCTACCAGACCACGGCTGCCCTGGAAATGCACACCGACGGCGCGGACCTGGTCGCTTTGCTGTGCCTGAAACAGGCTCCCGAGGGCGGCGAGTTCCGCTTCGTGAGCGCGATGTCCGTCTTCAACAGGTTGGCCGACACCCACCCCGATGTATTGCAGCACCTGCTGGACACGCAGTGGTGCATCGACTGGCGCGGCGAGGAGGCGCCGGGCGAACTGCCGTGGCACCGCGGCTGCGTCTACGAGCGCATCCCGGAGGGCGTGGCCTGCCTCGCGCTGATCGGCTACATCTCCAGTGCCCAGCGCCACCCCGACGTTCCGCGGCTCTCGGCGTTCGATCGCGCGGCGCTCGAGGTGTTCCAGGCGGCCAGCGAGGACCCGGGGCTGGTGTGTCGCGTGCACCAGCAGCCCGGCGATATCCTGTTTCTGAACAATCACTTCCACATGCACGGGCGCAGCACCTTCAGGGATGCGCAGGATCCGCGGGAGCGGCGCCACCTGCGGCGGCTGTGGCTGGAGTCCGACTGCTGGTCGG
>JAGPES010000360.1 GCA_018057015.1 Pseudomonadales bacterium
GCGCGGATGCGCTGGCTGTCGTCGGGCGCCGGCGCGTAGAACTGGCTGAACCAGCGGCGGAACTGCGCGATCGGGCCATCGCCGTCGCAGAGGATCGGGTTGGGCTGGAAGATCTTGTGCTCCCAGATCGGCATGTCCTGCTCGACCTGGCGCGAGATCTCGTCGGTCAGCGCCTTCGCCATCATCTGCTGGGTGGCGTTCATGTCCTTGCGCTGGATGAAGCAGAAGCGCAGGTGCAGGGTCTCGCTGTCGATCGGCGTCGGCAGGCCGAGCTGGATGGTGTCGAACATGCCCATGAAGCGCTGCAGGGTCTGGCCGGGCCCGAAGTTCGCGGTCTCGAGCAGGCTGTCGCGCCAGCGCGTGCCGGTGCGGTCGATGTTGCCTTCCTCGTCCATGTCGGGCGCCTTGCCGACATAGCGCGCGAAGCGCTTGTGGGCCTCGTGCTTGATCTCGCCGCGCGGGATTTCCTTCGAGGTGTGCACGTAGACGAAGTGTGCCGCGTCGGCGGCGTTTTCGGCGGCTTCCTGGATCGGGGCGCGGAATTTCCACTCGTATACCCGGTACTCCGTCCAGTCCGGGTGGCCGACCTCGGGGACGGTCTCGACCTCCCACTGCGGCGTGATCCGCTCCGGGTGGTACCAGGCCCAGACGATCTGGTTGCGCTCCACCACCGGGTACGAATACACGGTCTGCTTGCCATCGGCGCGCGGCGGCATGTTCTGCGCGTAGGGGATGTGCTGGCACACGCCCTCGCCGCTGAACTCCCAGCCGTGGAAAGGGCAGGCGATGTGCTCGCCCTTCACCTTGCCGCCATGGCCGAGGTGGGCGCCCAGGTGCGGGCAGAAGGCGTCGAGCAGGCGTGCCTCGCCGCTCTCGGTGCGAAACAGCACCAGTTCCTTGCCGAAGTACTGCAGCGGCTTCACTTCGCCGGCCGCGAGTTCGCGCGACAGGCTGACGCCGTACCAGCCGAAGGGAACGGGAAAATCGTAGCGCTTGTTCATGGTGCGTCTCCGGGGTGTCATTGCGTCATGGTGTTGAAGTCGGACCGCGCCGGCCCGATACGGGCGGCGATGGGCGCCAGCTCGGCGCGGTCGAAGCCGTAGAAGGCAATCGCGTTCTCGCCGAGCATCGCGGCGATGTCCGCGTCCGGCAGGCCCGAGAAGGTCTTCTGCAGGTGCGGTCTTGTTTTCGGCCAGGAGCCCTCGGGGTGCGGGTAGTCGCTGCCCCACATCAGCTGCTTCAGGCCGATCTCGTGGCGCATCTCGGCGTCCGAGCGCGGCATGCACGACTGGCCGATCGCGACGTTGCGCCGGAAGTAGTCGCCCGGCGAGATCGAGAGGTGCCCCATGAAGTTGCCGAGCTTCGCCGAGAACTGTACGTCGTGGTAGTTGTGGTCGAGCAGGCGGATGTAGGGCGGCAGCATCCAGCCGCAGCCGGTTTCGGTGAAGCTGGCCTTGAGTTTCGGGAAGCGCTCGAACACGCCGCCCCAGATCAGGAAGGTGAGCGGCCGGTACGTCCACCACAGCACTTCGGACACGTAGATGCCCATTGCGCCCACGTAATCGGGGTCATGCGTCGTCGGCCAGCCGGGACCGAAGAACTCCTCGCTCGGCGCGGCGCCGGAATGGAAGCAGACCACCACCCCGAGCGATTCGCAGGCTTCCCAGAACGGGTCGTAGCGGCGGTGGTGATAGTGCGGGAACGGCCCCGTCAAGTTCGGGATCATCGCGCCGCGCAGCCCGGACGCGTGGATCCTGCGCACCTCGCGCACGGCCTCCTCCACGTCCCACAGCAGCGGTATCGCCGCGACGCCGAAGTGCCGCGCCGGGGCCTGCGCGCAAAGCTCCGCCAGCCAGCGGTTGTGGGCGCGCGCGCCCGCCCACTGCAGTTCGGGCACGATGTCCTTGGTCGGCAGGCTCAAGCCCGCGCCGAACGGCGGCGTGTTCATCTCGGTGATGCCGTCGGGGAAGATGACCTCGCCGGCGATGCCGTCGCCGTCGAGCATGCGGATGCGCTCGGTATGGTCCCAGGCTCCGGTGAGCTGCTGCTCGATGCCCTCGCGCCACTGGTCGTTGATTTCCTGGATCAGGAACGCCTTCTCGGCCGCCTTGATCTTCTGCACCTGCAGCGGGTACGCGTGGTCGAAGGTTTCGCGGTACTGCGGATCGAGGTAATCGCGGTAGCGATCCCCGGGCAGGCCCGCGTGGCAATCGGAGGAAATGACGATGTAGCGATCCATTCACGGTGCTCCTGATGCTGTGGGTCGGCATTCATGCCGACATCGACGCGGCGGGTTCGGCGTTGCCGAACCCTTGTCGGGTTGAAACCCGACCTACAGAGCCATAAGCCGACCTGCAGGATGCGCTGTAGGTCGGCATTCATTCCGACATCGCGAATCGTTCAGCCAACCGACGCGGCGACGGGATTCTGCAGCGTGCGGATGGATTCGACGCGGGCGAGGAACTTGGCCAGCGATTCCTCGGTGCGCGGACAGATCCAGAACGTGTCTGCCAGGATGCCGGCCACCGCGGCCTCGGCGACCTCGTCGGGATGCGTGGTCTTCAGTTCCATGCCGTGCTGCTGCATCAGGCGCCGCATGTCCTCCACGGAACGGATGCCGGAATCCTTCGGCGCTCCCTTGTCGAAGCTCTCGGGGCGCACGCGATCGGAATCGAACAGGCCGGTGTCGACCACGTGGGGCCCCGGGAACAGCGCGTGCACGCTGACCGGGCTCTTGAGCGCGACGCTCTGGTAGTAGAGGTTTTCGGTGATCGCCTGTACCGCGGCCTTGGTGGCGGTGTAGATCGGCGCGTCGGGCAGCACCACGAAGGCGCCGTTGCCGGAGCCGGTGACCGTGAAGTGGGACTTGCGCTCCTGCGCGACCAGGCGCGGCATGAAGGCGTTGATGGTGTTCACCACGCCCCACACGTTCACCCCGAAGCACCACTGCCAGTCCTTCATCGAGTAGGTCCACATCGGACCGGCCTCCCCGGCACCGATGCCGGCGTTGGCGAACACGAGGTCGATGCCGCCGTGCTGTTTCATGGCGAATTCCGCCAGCGCCTCGCAGTCGCCGGCGGCGGTCACATCGCAACGCCGCGTCAGCAGGTTCATGCCCGCCTCGGCCGCGTCGCGCTCCAGCGCGTCCATCGCCTTGCGGTCGACGTCGGCCGCCACCACGCGCGCGCCGCGCCGGCCGAGCGCGAAGCTGAGCGAGCGGCCCACTCCGCTCGCGCCGCCGGTGATGACCGCGACCTGGCCCGCGAATTCCTGCATGAGCGCCATCCTTCTGTTTATTGCCGATCCATTATTTGCATGAGGGCAGCAACAGCAAGTGAATCATCGGTAAGGCACCCGGCTCACACGGGATCCAGCACCACCACCGGAATCTCGCGCGAGGTCGCGGCCTGGTACTTCTGGTACGGGTGGTAAATCTCCACCAGCTGCCGCCACAGCGCGTCACGTTCCGTGCCGGTCGCGGTGCGTGCGCGCGCCCGGAAGCACTCGGCCTTTACCTGGACTTCGACCTCGGGATTGGCGTCGAGGTTCAGGTACCAGGCCGGATGATGCGGCGCGCCGCCCTTGGAGGCGATCACGACGTAGCTGTTGCCGGCGCGCCCGTAGATCAGTGGCAGCGTCAGCGGTTTGCCGGACTTGCGGCCCGTGGTGGTCAGCACCAGCGTCGGGACGAGCCCGGTGCCGCCGGCCACGGTGGCGTCCCACAGGTGCCCGTCTTCGCCGTTGCTGGCGAGGTAGCGCTGCAGGTGATCCCTGATCCAGTCGGGCAGATGCGGGGATATGCGTGGATCGGTCATGGCACGGCTCCTGTGTGGCGGGGGGCATAGACTGCCACGCCCCGGGTGCGGGCGCGAGCGGTGCGTGATCCGGGTTAAGATGCCGGGATCCATAGCGGTACGGAATGCGCCGATGCCTGCGAATGCCAGCGAGAAGATGCGCGGCCTGGTCTATCC
>JAGPES010000361.1 GCA_018057015.1 Pseudomonadales bacterium
GACGCCACCGTGCTCGCCAACGAGCAGGTGATCGAGGGCTGCTGCTGGCGCTGCGACACGCCGGTCGAGCGGCGCGAGATCCCGCAGTGGTTCATCCGCATCACGGACTATGCCGAGGAGCTGCTCAATGACCTCGACCAGCTCGAGCACTGGCCCGAGCAGGTCAAGACGATGCAGCGCAACTGGATCGGCAAGAGCCGCGGCATCGAGATGAGCTTCGCGCTGGCCGCGCCGCTGGCGGGCCTAAGCGAGGTGCCGATCTACACCACGCGCCCCGACACGCTGCTCGGCGTGACCTGTCTCGCGATCGCCGGCGAGCACCCGCTTGCCAGGGCGCTGGCCGAAGGCCGCCCGGAGCTGGCGGACTTCATCGCCGAGTGCCGGCGCAGTTCCGTTGCCGAGGCCGACATGGCCACGATGGCGAAAAAAGGCCTGGATACCGGCCTGAAGGCGATACACCCGCTCAGCGGGCGCGAGCTGCCGATCTGGGTCGCGAACTTCGTGCTGATGGAATACGGTACCGGCGCGGTGATGAGCGTGCCGGGACACGACCAGCGCGACTGGGAATTCGCGCGCGCCTACGGCCTGCCGGTCGAGCAGGTGATCGCGCCGCTCGATGCGTCCACGCCCTGCGATCTGGCGACGGCCGCCTTCACCGAGAAGGGCCGGCTGGTCAATTCCGGCGAGTTCGACGGCCTCGGGTTCGAGCAGGCATTCGATGCGATCGCCGCGCGCCTCGCCGCGAAGGGCAATGGCCGCGTGACCCTGAACTACCGCCTGCGCGACTGGGGCGTCTCGCGCCAGCGCTACTGGGGCGCGCCGATCCCCATGCTCTATCTCGCCGACGGCGCCGAGATCGCGGTGCCCGCCGAGCGCCTGCCGGTGCTGCTGCCCGAGGACGTCGAGATGAGCGGCGTGCAGTCGCCGCTCAAGGCCGATCCGGCATGGCGCAAGACCACGCTGGCCGGCCAGGCCGTGGAGCACGAGACGGACACCTTCGACACCTTCATGGAGTCGTCGTGGTACTACGCGCGCTTCACCTGCCCCGACCTCGAGACCGCGATGCTCGACCCCGCGCGCGCCAACTACTGGTTGCCGGTGGACCAGTACATCGGCGGCATCGAGCATGCGATCCTGCACCTGCTGTACTCGCGCTTCTTCCACAAGCTGATGCGCGACGAGGGCCTGGTCGCGAGCGACGAGCCGTTCACGCGGCTGCTGTGCCAGGGCATGGTGCTCAAAGACGGCGCCAAGATGTCGAAGTCCAAGGGCAACACCGTCGACCCCGAGGCGCTGATCGCGCGCTACGGCGCCGACACGGTGCGCCTGTTCATGATGTTCGCCGCACCGCCCGAGCAGACGCTGGAATGGTCCGACGAGGGCGTGGCCGGGGCCAACCGCTTCCTCAAGCGGCTGTGGAAGGCCGTGCACGCGCATCTGGCCGGGGACAAGGCGGCCGGCGCCATCGACCTCGCCGCTGCGCTCGATGACAACCAGCGCGCGCTGCGCTGCAAGACCCACGAGACCATCGCCAAGGTGAGCGACGACTACGGCCGTCGCCAGACCTTCAACACCGCGATCGCCGCCGTGATGGAGCTGCTTAACGAGATCGCCAGGCGCGGCGAGCGCAGCACGCCGGCCGGACGCGCGGTGGAGCGCGAGGCGCTCGAGGCCGCGGTGCTGCTGCTGGCGCCCGTGGTGCCCCACGCCAGCCACGCGCTGTGGCGCGCGCTCGGCCACGACACCCCGGTGATCGACGCACCGTGGCCGCGCGCCGACGCGTCGGCGATGCAGCGCAGCCACATCGAGCTGGTGCTGCAGGTCAACGGCAAGCTGCGCGCGCGCATCAGCGTGCCCGGCGAGGCGCCGCGCGAGGAGCTCGAACGCCTCGCGCTGGCCGACGGGAACGTGCAGCGATTCGTGGACGGCAAACCGGTGCGCAAGGTCATCGTGGTGCCGGGCAAGCTCGTGAACGTCGTGGTCGGGTAGGCCGGCATGCTGAACATCCTGCTTCGCATCTCCCTCGTCTTCATCAGCGTGCTGTCGCTGGCCGGCTGCGGCTGGCATCCCCGCGGCTCGCAGGACATCGGCCTGCAGACGCGCCAGCTGCGCCTCGTGACGGAGCAGCCGAACGCCGCGCTGACGCTGAAACTGCGCCGCGCGCTGCTGGTCGCCGGCGTGGAGCTGGTGGACGACGCCGGCAGCACCCTGTCGCTGCACCTCGGCACCGAGCAGCGCCAGTCGCGCAAGGTCTCGCTCGACCGTGACGCACGCAGCGCCGAGCAGGAGATGCGCGTCGCGGTGGCCTTCGATCTGCGCAACGCCGACGGCGAGGTGGTGTTCGGGCCGCGCACCGCCTCGGCCAGCCGCATCTACGCCTTCGACCCGAACAGCATCATCGCCAAGCAGGACGAGGAGAACCTGATCTACCAGGAATTGCTGGACAACGTCACCGGCCAGGTCTTGCGCCAGATGCGCCGCGCCGAAGCCGGCCTGGCGCCCTAGGCACGACCGTGCGCATCCGCGTCGAGGAATTTCCGGCCCGCCTCAAGGCCCGGTTGTTCCCGTTCTACCTGCTCCACGGCGACGAGCCGCTGCTGGTGCAGGAATGTGCCGACGCGCTGCGCGCGGCCTGCCGCAAAGGTGGCATCGAGGAGCGGCAGGTCTTCGACGTGGACGCCGGCTTCGACTGGAACCGCCTGGCCGCGGAGTGCAGCGGGCTGTCGCTGTTCGGCGACCGCAAGCTGATCGAGGTGCGCCTCGCGGGCGCCAAGCTGGGCGCCGAGGGCAGCGCGATGCTGCGCGAGCTCGCGGCGCAGCCCGCCTCCGACAACGTGGTGCTGGTGCTCGCCGGCAAGCTGGACCGCGACGTGGAAAAAACCGCGTGGTTCCGCGCCCTCGACGAGGCCGGCGCCACGGTCAGGGCCTGGCCGCTCAGGCGCAGCGAATTGCCGGGCTGGATCGGCCAGCGATTGCGCGCCGCGGGCTTCAGGCCCAGTCCCGACGCGCTGGCGCTGCTGGCCGAGCGCGTCGAGGGCAACCTGCTCGCCGCGCGCCAGGAGATCGACAAGCTCGCGCTGCTGGCGGAGCCCGGCCCGCTGGATGCCGCGACGCTGGCGGCGCTGGTGAACGACTCCGCGCGCTACTCGATCTACGATCTGTGCGATCGCGCGCTCGAGGGAGATCGCGCCGCGGCGGTGCGCACGCTCGCCGGGCTGCACGCCGAGGGCACCGAGCCGACCCTCGTGTTGTGGGCGCTCGCCGAGGAATTCCGCCGCCTGCTGCGCATCGGGCGCCGCCGTGGCGCCGGCGAAGGCAGCGAGCAGGCCATGAAAGCCGAGCGCGGCAGGCCTTACAGCGAGGCCGCGTTCCGCCGCCTCGGCCATCACGGCCTGCAGCAGCTGCTGCGGCTGGCGGCCGAGGTGGACCGCTGCATCAAGGGACTGGACAAGCGCGACGCCTGGGACGCGCTGCTGGAGCTGGTGGTGCGGGCGGGGCGTCCCGCCGTAACCCGCCCGTAGGGTTGGCCAGCGTGTGTCGCAAACCGCCTTCAAGCGCACGACCACGCCGGGTTTCGGGTGTAGGAGCGGGCCATGCCCGCGACCAAGAGGCCGCGTGACCGCGGCCAATCGCGGGCATGGCCCGCTCCTGCACCACGTCGGTCGAGGTCGTGCAATGTTTTGCGACACCCTCTGAAGCCGAACCTACGGCGGCGCTTGCCGCAAATCCTGCAGCAACGTGCCGGCGGCCAGAACATCCGCTTCGTGCGGCTCGTCGCGCCAGGGTTCCGCGAGCGCGGCGGCGTACCACTCGCGCATCGCCGGCAGCGCGAGCAGTCGCGCGGCGTAACCGGCCGCGGGTTCGGCGAGCGGCAGGCCATAGGTCTGCACGCGAAACGCCACAGGGGCGTAGAACGCGTCCACAGCGCCAAAGGCCGCCCCTGCAAGGAAGGGTCCGCCGAAGCGGGCC
>JAGPES010000362.1 GCA_018057015.1 Pseudomonadales bacterium
CACCATGCCCAAACTGCCACGGCTGGATAATCTGGTCAGGCTTTCGGATGGCGCTGCTGATGATGGATATAGGGTTCTCCAGGGCAATGCGTTCAATCGGCGCATTCAGCAACAGGCGGACAAAATCCAGTGATGCCTGCTGCCTGCCGTCTGCGCGTTTGGCCGCGAAGTGCCTAGCCCCGGATACCGCCAAATCCACGCATGGGGGGTGGCACACCATTAAATCCCAGTGCTCGCAAAACAAGTCTCTAACGTCCCCCTGGTAGTGCGGGCCGGGGGATTCCGTAGGCAACAGGTCGCAACTCATGGCATCGTGCCCCAACGCAATGAATGCGTCCCGTACCCGCCCCGAATATTCGCACGCGATTAAGCAGCGCACTCAACCCTCCACATCGTAAAAATCCGAAGCCACAATCCCCCGCCGCTCAAACTCACGCCTGATCTTGTCCATCGCCGCTATCGCTATCTGCGATACCCGCTGGCGGGAGATTCCCAATCTCTCGGCTATCTCCGCGTCTGTCATGGCGAATGGGGAGCGGGGTGCCCATTCGGATTTTGGTTTGGGATTGGTCATTTCACGTTCCATTGCATGTTGTTGTTGCGGTTACATGCGCCGCTTAGTTAAAAGGAATGTCGCTGTCCCACGAATCCTGCGCGGGCTCCGGGGCGCGCCTCTGTGGTGGCTCTGGCGCGCGCTCCTGGCGCGGCGCACTGTCCTGCTGACGGCTGTCGAGCAACTGCATTTCCTTCGCCACGATCTCGGTCGTGTACTGGTCCTTGCCGTCCTTGTCCTGCCACTTGCGGGTGCGCAGCGCGCCTTCGATGTAGACCTTGGAGCCCTTGCGCAGGTATTCGGCCGCGATCTCAGCAAGCCGGTTGAAAAAAATTACCCGGTGCCATTCCGTCTGCTCCTTCTTTTCGCCCGTGTTCTTGTCCTTCCACGTCTCGGACGTGGCAATGCGCACGTTCGTGACGGCGCCGCCCGATGGTAGTTGCCGGCATTCCGGCTCCGCGCCGAGATTGCCCAGGATAATCACGCGATTCACGCCAGCCATGTGTTCACTCCCTTCCTTCGATGCCGCCGAACTCGCTCACCAGCGCGTCGACGATGTATTGATAGGTCCCCGCCATCAGGGCGAAGTCGATCTCGAACTGTTCCTGCGCGCTCTCGGCCTCGTCGCGCTGGATGACCGCGGGCGGCAGGATGCGCCGCTCGATGCCGAACTTCATCGCCAGCTGATCGCCGACCGGATAGATCAGGCGATCGTCGAGAACGGGCAGGAATCCACCCGACTCCATCGACCAGGTGTCGCAGGGAACGAAGGCCGCGGCGCTGCGCATGGCGTCCTCGTCGAACAGCCAGCCGGGCGGCAGGGTGTAGATCGTGAGATTCTTGAACACGGGAACTCCTTATGCGGTGGCGCGGCGGTTGCGGGTGAATTCGACGAACTCGAAAAGCAGGGCGTGGGCATTGCGCCGCGCAACGGCAGACTTCCACTCGCGCGAGTCGAGGAACTGTTCGATGACATCCGGGGCGGGCGGGATAGCCGTGCGGATCAGCGTGACGGCAGCCGCCTGCGCCTCGGCCTGCTCAATTGGCCCAGCCCAAGCGCGCACGGGGCATTGCTCCTGCGCCGCTGGCATCGGCTGTTCGGCGCGTCGCTCGGCAAGGGCTTCAGCAGCCCGCCTTTCGGCAAGAGCGCGCGCCTCGGCTGCCTGGCGCTGGCGATCCTCATGCTCGCGGATCCGCTGACTCAGGATGGCCGCGAACGATTCGAGTTCCAGCGTGCAGCGTTGCCCGAAATCGGGAAACAGGAACGTCCAGTCATGCGCATCGCCGATCAGCAGCTTGCGGTTGATCTCGATGCGATCGGCGAGCTCGTTGGCGGCGATCTTTGCGTGGGCCAGGGCAGTATCGACAGCATCGTGCAGGCTGGCGATGGTGCGCTTGTTCTTGATCGCGTCCGCGAACCCGCCGTCGATCGCGGGCATCCACGCGCCGCCCATGCGATCGTTGAGCTTCGCGCAGTGCGCGCGCAGGGCTGATTGCGCCTTGGTGACGATCTCGACTCGAATCGACTCCTTGCGCTGCTTGACCAGCTTGTCCACGCCCAGGCGCTTCTGCCGTGCCTCGTCGCGGATCTCGTCGAGCGTGCGGAACAGCGCGTCGATGCTGGCGGTCTGGCTCAGCGCGTGCTGCTTCGCCGCCTCAAGTCGGTCCTCGACATCCTTGCACCACTTGACGGCCCGCTCCGCGTCGGCGAAGTCCTCGTCGGTGTTCAGGTCCGTGCTGATGCGCCCGATCACGGACAGCGCCGCGGCGCGGAACTCATCGAGGTTCGATGCCGTGACCATGCCGGTCACTTCCACCCGCAGGGCGGGCAGGGATTCCGGGGCCCGGCCGACGACAACAGCGTCCGGTGCGCGCGGCGCATGGCTCGCCAGATCCTCGTCAAACTGCTTCCAGCCGGCGATCAGCTTGGCGCGGCGTTCGGGAATGGACGAGTACCATATCCCCTTCGTCCCTTCTACCGTTCCGTCCGTCACCGTGAAGAAGGCCTTCGCCGCGCCGCTGACCAGCAACTGGTGCTCGACTTGCGGCCAGTGCGAATCTGGCAGATCCGAGTTGACCAGCATGAACGCCAGAAGATCGGCGTTCATCAGCTTGTTTTCCCAGATCACATCCTCAAGCATCGTGATGCCGTCGAATGAAGCCAGGTACTCGCCGGAGTCGTCCGTGGCGGTCACCGGGAAAAGCTCGTCGCCGATCATTTCTTCCGCGATGCTGCGCGCGGCGGCTTCGGCCGCATGGCCCCGATCGAACCGCGCCTGTGTCGCTGGATCGACCTCGGGGCTGATCCCCGTCGCGTATCGCGTCATCAGGGCGGCGCGCGTCTCGTATTTGGAGAAGCCCAGCATTGCCGGCGCGTCAGACGCGCAGCGTTTCCCCTTCCTCGCCTCAAGCCATTCGGGTGTGCCCTGGATAAGGCCAGATAGAACTTTCATGCCGCAACCTCCCCTTCAATGATGTGGAGCTCGTCATGGATGCGATTCTTCATCGCCTCCGTGAGCGCGCCCTTGGTTTCCAGCATGGCGATCAGATCCGCCGCGCTCTTGCCGGCCGTGCGCGCCTTGTCGAGCAGGCCGGGCAACTTGGCCTCGAACACGTCCTCGGGCCAGGCAGGCTTTTCGGACGGCGCCTGCGGGCGCTCCATCGCGACGACCTCGGCCGCGCCCATGCTGATCTCCTTGCCTTCCATTTCGTCAGCCGTAGGCTCGCTGCCGAGCTCCGGGAATGCTTTCCTGAGCGCCTGGGCCTCGGCGCACTTGGCCAGCTGCCCATACGGTCGCTTCGACCACATCGCATTGGGCGCCACGCTCTTTTCCTTGCCACCCTTCACGGCGTAGTTCTCCCTCCACCGCTCGACTGCCGTGAACTCGGCAATGTGTCCGCTCGCCAGCAGGCGCCGGACGGTCACGCGGCACCACGCCGGGAACGTGATCTGCTGACCGCCGATCGCGGCCGTCTCGTCCGGCCCGAACTCCGGCTCGGAGACGCCCGCAAACTCGCCCGTGCGGCTCGCCTGGATGCGGTACAGGCCGATCCCCGGCATCACCACGTCGCGCATCCGGCCTTCTTTCGAGTCCCACATGGGAACGATATGAACCGGCTTCTGCATCGGATCGAGCCCGGCCGCATGGCAGTAGGCCAGCACCATGCCGATCGAGGCCGGCTCCGCGCCGGGGTAAAGGCTCGTCTGCAGCACCTTGGTCAACGCCTCGTCGGTGACGGGCGCCTTCGTAATCTCGTTGGCCATGTCGTTCATCCTCTTGATAGGTAGCTAAGGTTCGCCTTCTTATCAACATGCGCATTGACGTTGATAGCGGAAAGCGTTTTCCAGACCGATGCCGCAAATGATTCGTTCACGATACCCACTCCACTATTGCCGGTGCGATAACAAT
>JAGPES010000363.1 GCA_018057015.1 Pseudomonadales bacterium
CTCTACGACGCCGTGGTTCGACATGATTACCAGGCCTTTGCGGCGGCACAGCTCAGGGAAAGGCAGCAGGCCGGTTTCCCGCCCTACACCTATCAGGCCATGTTGCGTGCGGAGGCGCCCCGAATGACCGATGCTTTGTGCTTTCTTGCTGCTGCGCGCGGCTGTCCATTGCCCAAGGAGGAACCTCTGGTGACCTTCTACGACCCGGTACCGATGCGTCTGTCCCGCAGAGCCAGCCTGGAACGTGGCCAGCTACTTGTCGAGTCGTCGTCACGGCGTACATTGCAGCGCTTTCTTGGCCACTGGGTCACCCAGCTCGACGCCATCAAGTCGCCCTCGCGACTGCGTTGGCATCTGGAAGTCGACCCCTTCGAGTTCTGATCCCAACCGCGGGTGAATTGTCCTTCCAACCCTCTGCCATCGCCGAGTACTGGCTGTCGCCGCCGACCTGAAAGTGGTCTGAACCTGACGATTTGAATCTGGTGAAGAAGCGCCCTGTTGCCGTGCATCTTCTTCCTGCTTTTCTTATCGCCGCTGTCTCTTCTTCCGCTCCCTCCGTCTTCTTCGGTTTTCTTCGTTATTGCTTGGCAACGCCGCACCATAGCCGGGGTGAATTCCTGTCGCGAGGTTCGGGATGGGTCGAGAAGCGGAGCGTAAGTGCCTGAATTGCGGTAAGTCGTTCAAACCGGACGCGCGGAACGTACGGCACCAGCAGTATTGCTCGGCCACCTTGTGCCAAGGGGCGAGCAAGCGGGCCAGCCAGGCGCGTTGGCTGGCCAAACCCGAGAATCGGGGCTATTTCATGGGCGCGCAAGCCGTTGCCCGGGTACAGGTGTGGCGTGCGGCACACCCGGGCTACAGCCGGCGAGGGCCGACGGGGGAGCAACCGCCCCCGAGCTCTGAAGCGTTACAAGAAGTCTTGCCGGCCCAACCCTCTGAATCCTCGATGATTTCTTGTAACGCCCCGGAACCCGTCACAGCACCGTTACAAGATGTCTTGAGCCGGCAACCGACTGTAATCATTGGGCTTATTGCCCATTTGTGGGATAGCCCGTTGCAAGAGGACATCGCGGCGATCCTCCATCGTCTGCTACAACTAGGCGAGGATATCGAAGGAGGACGCCATGAACATTCGCAAACGCTTGCTGGTTCCGGAACGTCGGCGGGAGTTGCCGGCACATTTCAGCTGGCTCGACCACCGGCTGGTGCAGGAGCATCACATCGAGCGGGCTGAGGTCAGCGCCTGGGCGCTGTATCTCTTCCTGGTCACTGTCGGTGATGCCGACGGCCTGAGCTACTACTCGGACGCCGCACTGGCGCGACGGCTGGGCCTGGATCTTTCGCGTCTGGTGCGCGCGCGCAAGGCGCTGCTGGGACTCGACCTGATCGCGTTTGAGCCGCCGCTGGTTCAGGTCCTGAGCCTGGAAACGCCGGTGCCGATCGCTGACCGCTTCGCGCATCTGCGGGCGGTACTGCAGGGATCGACGGGAGCGCAGCCATGATCGATTACGCCACCTGGTGTGCCATCCGCGACGGCGCGGCCCGTCATCTCACCCCCGCGCAACTGGCCGAGGAACTGGGTCTCGATATCAAGACTGTCCGGCGCTGGATCGACCGGCCGTATGCCCCTCGGCAAACCGCCAGACGTGCAAGTCAGCTCGATCCGTTCAAGGGCCGCATCGTGCGCTGGCTGGAAGCGCACCCCTTATCCGCCCAGCAGGTCTTTCAGCGCTTGGGCGAGGAAGGGTTCGCCGGCGGGATCAGCATCGTCAAGGACTACGTGCGCCTGGTTCGCCCGCGTCCACGCGAAGCGTTTCTGACGCTCTCCTTCGCCCCCGGCGAATGTGCACAAGCCGATTGGGGCGAGTTCGGCACCTTGGCAGTGGGTTCGGCCCAGCGTCGCCTGTCGTTCTTTGTCATGGTCCTCGCCTATAGCCGACAGTTGTACGTCGAGTTCAGCCTGGCGCAGACGATGGAGTTCTTCCTCGGGGCGCAGATCAATGCCTTCAACGCCTTTGGCGGTGTCCCGAAGAAAGTGATGATCGACAACCTGCGCTGCGGGGTTGTGCAGCACCGGCGCGGCGAGCCGCCGGTGTTCAACCCTCGCTATCTGGATTTCGCCCGCCACTACGGCTTCGAGATCGTTGCCTGCAATGTTTGCCGAGGCAATGAGAAGGGGCGTGCCGAACGCGGCGTGGGGTACGTCAAGCATAATTTCCTGCAAGGCCGCGAACTGCCCGAGTTCGCAGCGCTCAACTCGGCGGCGGCGCTGTGGCTGGAGACGGTGGCGAATGTGCGCGTGCATGGGGAGACGCATCGCCGTCCGGTCGATCTGTGGACCGAGGAACGCGCCTTCCTGCAGGCGGTGAATCCGCGTCCCTTTGATGTCGGAAGGGTGCTGACGGCGCGCGCCGATCGCCAGTTCCGGGTGACCTTCGAGGGCAATCGTTATTCGGTGCCGGCGCGCTTTGCCGGTTGTCCCGTGGTGCTCAAGGCGTATCCGGATCGACTCTGCGTTTATCGCGAGGAGCAGTTGATCGCACGGCATGCCCGCTGCTTCGATCGCCATCAGGAGCAGGCGGACCCGGATCATGCCAAGCCCCTGCTTGCGCAGCGCCGACATGCGCGGGCGCAACACGCGCTGACGCGCTTTCTGGCGCTATCCGCCGAAGCCAGGGCGTATCACGCCGGTTTGCTCGAACGGCGGGCTCATGCCGACGCGCACGTGCAGAAGATTCTGGCGCTGCTCGAGATCCACGGGGAAGCACCGGTGCTGCGGGCAATCGCCGATGCGCTGGCTTTCCAGGCGTTCAGCAGCGAGTACATCGCGCACCTGGTCGAGGCTCGCCAGCGCCAGTTGCCGGAAGCGAGCCCACTGCACTTGACACGCCGGCAGGACTTGCTGGACCTGGAATTGCCACCGCCCGACTTGTCGCGCTATCCGGTCCCGCCGCTCGATGGGAGTCCCTCATGAAATCCGAGATCCTGCTGGAGCAGGGCCTGGCGCGCCTGCAGTTGCCGTTCTTCGCCAAACATCATGCCGCGATCAGTAGCGAGGCGGCGCAGGCAGCCTGGAGCCATGGCCGCTTTCTGGAAACGTTGGTCGTCGGGGAAGTCGCTCGTCGCGATGAGGCGCTGATCCAGCGCCGGGTGAAGGCGGCTCGCTTGCCGGGGATCAAGACGCTCGATCAGTTCGACTGGAGTTTCCCGCACAAGATCAACCGCGCCCAGATTCAGCACCTCTTTCGCTTGGGCTTCCTGAAGGAACACACCAATGTGATCCTGCTCGGCGGCGTCGGTGTCGGCAAAACGCATCTGGCAACCGCCCTGGCGCACACGGCGTGCCTGCATGGCCAGACGACGCTGTTTACCAGCGCGGTCGATATCGTCAATTCGCTGGCCGCCGTTCAACTCGCGGGGGGCATCAAGCGCGAGATGGCGCGGCTCGCGAAGCCTTCTCTCCTCGTCATCGACGAACTGGGCTACCTGCCAATCGACAAGTTCGGTGCCGATGCGCTCTTTCAGGTGATCAGTCAACGCTATGAGCGAGGCTCCATGGTGTTGACTACGAATCGAGCCTTCAAGTCCTGGCCGGAGATCTTCAATAACGACAGCTCGCTGACCTCCGCTCTCCTCGATCGCCTCCTCCATCACGCCGAAACCGTCGTCATCGAGGGGCCGAGCTATCGGATGCGTGAGCCGCTCGAGCACTGAAACCGCCAGCTGCCCGGCTTGCGGGTCTCCAGGCATCCGGGCATCAGGGCTCCCAGGCCTCCGTGTAGCCCGTCCGGATGTCTCCTCCCGCGTCGTCTACAGTTCGCCCAAATCACCTCCCTCCACCAATACAACCGCAGCCGCTTTCGTATCGTCAGTTTCGCACCACTTTCACGCCGGCGGCGACAACGTATGGGGCGGGCGATAGAACTGGCCCCGAATTCGGCCACGTTTTACAG
>JAGPES010000364.1 GCA_018057015.1 Pseudomonadales bacterium
GCGCCGGACCGCTTCCTGCGGGCGATGCCCGGCGGCGGGGAGGACGCGGATCCGGTGCCGGGCGCCGCAAAGGCACCGCAGAAGCGACGTCGCCGCTAATCGGAGAGGGCGGGCTCGACCGCCGCCAGCGCCTCGCGCAGCAGCTCGGGGCCCGCACCGTCCAGCCGCCGCGCGTCGGACAGGAGCTGCCGGTAGCGGCGCCCGCCGCTGCAGCCGTGGTAGAGGCCGAGCATGTGCCGGGCGATCGCGCGCAGCGGCGTGCCGCGCTCGACCTGCGCCGCGACGTAGGGCAGCATCGCCTCGAGAACGGCAGCTCGCGTGCGCGGGGGCATGTCGTCGCCGAACAGCCGCACGTCGACGTGCGCGAGGAAATACGGATCGTGATACGCGGTGCGGCCCAGCATCACGCCGTCCACCGCTCCGAGCTCGGCCTCGATCGTGCGCCAGTCGGCAAGCCCGCCGTTCAGCACGATCGTCGCGCGCGGGAAGTCGCGCTTCAGCCGGTGCACGACCTCGTAGCGCAGCGGCGGCACCTCCCGGTTCTCCTTCGGCGAAAGCCCCTTGAGCACAGCGTTGCGCGCGTGGACGATGAACACGTCGCAGCCCGCGTTGGCGAGCGTCCCGACGAAGTCGCGCACGAAGCCGTAGTCCTGGTTCGCGTCGAGCCCGATCCGGTGCTTGACGGTGACAGGCACCTCGACCGCGTCGCGCATCGCGCGCACGCAGTCCGCGACGAGCGAAGGCTCCGCCATCAGGCACGCGCCGAAGCTGCCGGACTGCACGCGTTCGGACGGGCAGCCGCAGTTGAGGTTGATCTCGTCGTAACCCCAGCGCTCGCCGAGCTTCGCCGCATGCGCGAGTTCAGCGGGATCGCTGCCGCCCAGCTGCAGCGCGAGCGGCGCCTCCGACGGGTCGAAGTCGAGGTGGCGCGGTACGTCGCCGTGCTTGAGCGCGGGGGCCGTCACCATCTCGGTGTAGAGCCGCGCGCGCTTCGACAGCATCCGGTGGAAGACGCGGCAGTGCCGGTCGGTCCATTCCATCATCGGCGCGACACAGAATCGCCAACTCGCGCCTGGTGCCGAGGGTCCCATCGCTGCGATTGTACCGGCGCGTCCGCGCCCGACCGGCGCGAGCCGCCCCGCGTGCTTCGGCCGGCTTCAGCGCCGGAAATCGCGCACGCTGGCCGTTTTCGCGATATCCGCCTCCACCTGCGCACGGCTGCGCTCGTAGACGAGCTCGCGTCCCATCACGCTGCCCGAATACGCCAGGCCGGTGCGCGTGGGCAGCAGATCGCAGCGCACGCTGTGGACGCCGGCCCCTACGACCACTTCGATCCGGTCGGCACGCTTGCTGTACACGACGACCTCCAGCACCTGGCCGCTGGCCGTGGCGCGCACCTTGATCTTCTCCTCGATCATCGGATCTCCGGTCCATGGGGGGACCACCCGGCGCGACGGTCCCGAAGCATCGACTCTACCTCGCCCGAGCGCTCCATCGGCAGCGGTGCGGCGAACCTCGCGCTGAAATCGACGTCCTTCGCCATCGCCAGTTTGCGCACCGTGCCGCGCATGGCAGGAAGCGGCTCGACGCCGCGCCACCGCCAGTCACGCTCCCGACGGCGTGCGCCGCCCCCCGTCGCCGCGTCGCGCGGACCGCAGATGCCGACAATCGCGCGTCAAAACGCCGGCGGCAGTGGCAATGCCACGCCGCCGGCCTGCGTTCCGCGCGCTACGCGGCCTCCTTCACCGAGGGCAGTCCCGCGAGCGCCATGGCGAGCTCGGCCTCGTCGTAGTCGAGGTCCTTCAGCTTGCCGCCGAAGTAGTCGATGTAGGCCTGCATGTCGAAGTGGCCGTGGCCGCACAGGTTGAACAGGATCGCCCGCGACACGCCCTCCTCGCGGCAGCGGATCGCCTCGTCGATCGCACCCTTGACCGCGTGGTTCGCCTCCGGCGCCGGCACGATGCCTTCCGCGCGCGCGAACTGGACGCCCGCCTCGAAGCACTGGAGCTGCTGGTAGCCGACCGCCTCGATCAGGCCCAGTTCCTTGATGTGGCTCACCAGCGGCGCCATGCCGTGGTAGCGCAGGCCGCCGGCGTGGAAGCCGGGGGGCGTGAAGGTCGATCCCAGCGTGTGCATCTTGGTGAGCGGCGTCAGGTGCGCGGTGTCGCCGAAATCGTACGCGTACCGGCCGCGGGTCAGGCTGGGGCACGCCGAAGGCTCGACCGCCACGATCCGCACCTTCTTCCCGCCGCGCAGCTGCGCGCCGAGGAAGGGGAACGCGATGCCGGCGAAGTTCGACCCGCCGCCGGTGCAGCCGACGATCACGTCGGGATAGTCGTTGGCCATCTCGAGCTGCGCCATCGCCTCCGTCCCGATGATGGTCTGGTGCATCAGCACGTGGTTCAGCACGCTGCCCAGCGCGTACTTGGTGTCGTCGCGCTGCGCCGCGATCTCGACCGCCTCCGAGATCGCGATGCCGAGGCTGCCCGGGTGGTCCGGCGACTTCGCCAGGATGGCGCGGCCGGAATTCGTTTCGTTCGAAGGCGAGGCGATGCAGCGTGCGCCATAGGTCTCCATCAGCGCGCGCCGGTACGGCTTCTGGTTGTAGGAGACGCGAACCATGAACACCTGCACTTCCAGGCCGAAGACGCTGCCGGCGAACGAGAGCGACGATCCCCACTGGCCGGCGCCGGTCTCGGTCGAGAGGCGCTTGATGCCGGCCTCGCGGTTGTAGAACGCCTGCGGAATCGCGGTGTTCGGCTTGTGGCTGCCCGAGGGCGACACGCCTTCGTACTTGTAGTAGATCCTCGCCGGCGTCTTGAGCGCCGCCTCGAGGCGGCGGGCGCGGTACAGCGGGGACGGCCGCCATTGGCGGTAGACGTCGCGCACCGGCCCGGGGATGTCGATTTCGCGCTCCGTCGACACCTCCTGCAGGATCAGCTCCAGCGGAAAGAGCGGCGCCAGGTCATCCGGCCCGATCGGCTTGTGGGTGCCCGGGTGCAGCACCGGCGGGAGCGGCTTCGGCAGGTCGGCCTGGATGTTGTACCAGGTCTTCGGGATTCTCGATTCCTCGAGAACGTACTTGACGGTGTCGGTCATGATTCCTCCTGGTCGGGTGGCTGCGCTCCCGTCGCGGGAGTCGTCGTGCCGTTGCGAAGAAGCGGGGACCTGCTATCGAGCGTATCGCGGGGGCTCCCTGGGCCGAACGATGCACGGCCGTCCGTGGCGCCACCGGCACGGACCGCCGAGGCCGCTTCCATGGCTCGGGCCGGACCGCCGACGGTGGTGCGCAGCCGTCCTCCCGCGGATCGCCGCGGGAGGTGCGCGAACACCGGGGTCAATCACCGCCGCGCATGTTCTGCACGCTGAACAGCGAGACCGGCGTCAGCTTGCCGCCCATGTGCGCCTTGAACTGTCCGGTCGTGCAGTGCTTGGACTGGACGTCGACCATGCTGAAGAAGTCGTCCACCGGCGCGCCGCTGCCCTTGTTCTCGGGCAGGTGGTGGTCGGGCAGCGACTTGCCCACGGTGAAGCTCTTCCACAGCTCGCCCTTGCGATCGTAGATCAACGTGCGTGACATGGTGAAGGTCTGCGAGTCCACGTAATAGACGCGTTTGCTGATCGGATGGCCGGGATCCACCGGCCTGGCTTCGAGCACGTACATCTTGCGCAATTGCCAGCTCACGATCGGGAAGCAGCCTCCCTTGCCGCCGAACGCGATGAACTTGTAGCCGTCGGGCTCCTTGAACTCGTCGGACAGCTTCTGCTCGTTGTGGTTGAAGAACGGGGCCAGCATGTCGGCCGTGCCCTTGTAGGTCCAGACCATGTCGGAGATGCGTCCGTTGTATCCCTCGAAATCCTCCACCATCAGGTCGCTGCCCAGGAACGCGTCGGTGACCTGCCCGGTGGCGAGCCGCCGCACGCGGCGCTGGAAGCCGAGGTAGAGGTA
>JAGPES010000025.1 GCA_018057015.1 Pseudomonadales bacterium
CTTCAGGGTTGGTGTCAGCAGCTCGTTCTCGATGCTCCAGGGTTCCGAGCAGACCACGATGTGGTCCAGCGTCTCGTGGCTCTCGAGTTGCGCGTTGACCTGATCGAGCAGGCTTTCGAGCTCGCGCGCCAGCTCTGCCTCGCTGCGCGACTCGCCCTCGGCGAGCACCGCCAGCGCCACCGGCTGCTTGCGCCCGCTGCCCATCACGCAGACCTGGTCGATCACGGGATTCGCGGCCAGCAGGCTCTCGATCGGCACGGGTGCCACGTACTTGCCCTTGGCGGTCTTGAACTGCTCCTTGACGCGGCCAATGATCCGGAACGCGCCGTCGGGTCGCAGTTCCCCGATGTCGCCGGTCAGCAGCCAGCCGTCGCGGAAGCTCGCCGCAGTCGCTTCGGGGTTGCGGTAGTACTCGCGGAACACCGCATCGCCGCGGACCAGGATCTCGCCTTGCGCCGACAGTTTCATCTCCACGCAGTCGAGCGGCGTGCCGATGGTGCCCACCCGCTCGGCCCGGTACGGGTGATTGCTGCACGACAGGCCGGTGGTCTCGGTCATGCCCCAACCCTCGCTGATCGGGATTCCCAGGCGCGCGAACCAGGCCAGCATTGCCGGCGAGATCGGTGCGGTACCGGAGCCGAACAGCCGCGCGCAATCGAGACCCATGGCCTTGCGGATGCGTCGTGCCACCACGCGTCCGGCCAGCGGAATCGCGAGCAGGCGCTGCAGCCGCGCATCGGGCATTCGGCGCAGGATCTGCGACTGGAAACGCGTCCACAGCCGCGGCACGGACATGAACGCGGTGGGACGCGCGTGGCGCAGGTCCTCGGCGAAGGTGTCCAGCGACTCGACGAAGTAGACCTCCGCATCGAGCCCCAGCGACAGCTGCTCCACGACCGCGCGCTCGGCGATGTGCGCCAGCGGCAGGTAGGAAACGAGCCGGTCGCCGGGGCGCGCCTGCACGTTGTCGCGCGTGCCCTGCGCCGATGCCGCCATGTTGCGGTGGCTGATCACCACGCCCTTGGGCACCCCGGTGCTGCCCGAGGTATAGACCAGCGTGAAGATGTCGTCGGGCTGCGGGCGCGCGGTGTCGCGCAGCGGTTGGTGGCGTGCGAGCCAGTCGTTCCAGTGCGCGGTGGCCGGCGCGGTGGGGTAGGGCAGCGCGATGCGCAGTACCTGCGGCCCGATCGCCTCGTCGGCCGGCTCCGTGGCGTCGAGCTTGCCGAGGAAGACGGCGCGCGCCTCGCTGTGCTCGAGCACGTAACGTATGGTCGCGGCCGAGGCCGTGGGGTAGATCGGTACGCTCACCAGGCCGGCCATCGTGATCGCGAAATCCGCGATGAACCATTCCGCGCAGTTCTTCGACAGGATCGCGATGCGATCGCCCGCCGTGTAGCCCTGCGCCAGCAACCCGCCGGCGATGCGCCGTGCCTGCGTATCGACCTCGCGCCAGGTGAAGGTGCGCCAGACCCGATCCACCGGCTGGTGCAGGTAGGGCCGGTCCGGATGGCGCGCGACGTGGTCGGCGAGCAACTCCAGCGGGTAGGGGTACGTCTTCATCGGAAACCTCCACGGCGCGGGCGGGACGCAACGGTGTAGCCGAAACAATTCGTCCATGCCCTGTTTCATGCGTGCGAAGACAGTAGCGCGTTAGCCGCGGCGTGAGAAGCCGGCTTCCAGCCGCAAGGCGGGCACCGCGACGTCGCTGTGAGCGCCGCGGGATGTCGGCTAGACTCGCGATACAACGACCCTGCGCAGGAGAGACGTCCCATGCCGCCGCGCTATCGCACCGCCATCACGCTTCCCGGGCTGAGCGGCAACGTTGCCGATACGCTGGCGCTCGCGCGCCGCGCCGAGAGCGCGGGTTACGACGACCTCTGGCTCGCGGATGCCGGCGGCATGGACGCGCTCACCCTCGCGGCGCTGGTCGCCCAGGGCACCACGCGCGCACGCATCGGCATCGCGGTGGTGCCCGCCTACACGCGCACGCCAGCGGTGCTGGCGAGCACCGCGGCCACCATCGCGCAGGTGGCGCCGGGACGTTTCGTGCTGGGACTGGGAACCTCCAGTCATGCGATCATCGAGGGTTGGCACGGGCTGGAGCTCGCGAAGCCCCTCGCGCGCATGCGCGAAACAGTGCAGCTGCTGCGCCAGATGCTGGCGGGGGAGAAGACGCGCTTCAGCGGCGAGACGCTGAAGAGCCACGGCTATCGCCAGGAAGCGGTGCACGGCGGGCTGCCGATCTACCTCGCGGCGCTGCGTCCGCGCATGATCGAGCTGGCGGCCGGGCTCGGCGACGGCGTGATCCTCAACCTGTTCCCGCAGCGCGCGCTGCCGCGCATCGTCGAGCACGTGGCGCGCGGCGCGTTGCGCGCCGGCAAGGATCCCGCGCAAGTCGAGATCGTCTGTCGCCACCAGGTCGCGGTTACCGACGACGTGCAGGCGACGCGCAAACTGTTTCGCATGATGTTCGCCTCGTACTACGCCACGCCGGTGTACAACGAGTTCCTCGCCTGGGCCGGCTACGGGCACGCCGCGCAGGAGATCCGGGAGGGTTGGGCGGCAGGGGACCGCGAGCGCACCGCCGCCGCGATCAGTGACGCGATGATCGACGAGATCGCGATCATCGGCACGCGCGAGCAATGCCAGCAGCGCGTTCTCGATTACGCGCGCGGCGGCATCCACACCCACGTGGTGTCGTGCCTGGGCTTCGAGCCGGCGGTGGTGGACGCCACCTACCGGGCCTTCGCGCCTGAGCATTTCGGCTTCCGGGGGATCTGATGCCCCGGAAAAGTCGCGCGGCTCTCAGCTGATCTCGCCGGCGAAACGCAGCGCCAGCGTCTCTCCCGCCTGGCGCACCACGCGCATCAGGTAGCGCTCGGCGTTGTCGTTGCCGTCGCTGGCGTCGCAGATCACGCCGCCCATGTTTAGCCCGATCAGGCGCCCCGGGGGGAGTTGCGGGCCGCGGTATCCACCGAGCAGCATGCCGCCTTCGGAAACGTTGCAGGTGCGCGCCTCGTACATCGAGTTGCGGTCGAGCACCACCGTCACTGCGAGTCGCACGTCGACGCGGCGATGGTGTCGCAGGTCGAGCCCGCGGGCTTCGTTGGCGGGGTCTTCCTCGCTCGTCACGTACCGCTCCCCGCGCGCGATTCGCTCGCGTCGTGCGCGGCCAGTTCGCGCTCCAGTCGCTGGCCGGTGGCGCCCGGCAACGGCGCGCGCGCGGTCAACCAGTGGTAGGTGAGCGGCACGACCAGCAGGCTGAGCAGCGTCGAGACCAGAACGCCCGCGATCACGACCACGCCGATCACGAAGCGTGTTTCCGCGCCGGCGCCGCCCGACAGCACCAGCGGCACCGCACCCATGACCGTGGTGATGGAGGTCATGATGATCGGGCGCAGGCGCAGCGACGCGGCATCCAGCAGCGCCTGTTCGCGCTCGAGCCCCTCGGCGCGCAGCTGGTTGGCGAACTCCACGATCAGGATGCCGTTCTTCGCCGCCAGTCCCACCAGCATGATGATCGCGATCTGGCTGTAGATGTTGAGCGTCTGTCCCGTGAGCCACAGCCCGAGCAGTGCTCCCACCACCGCCAGCGGTACCGTCAGCATGATGATCAGCGGGTGCAGGAAGCTCTCGAACTGCGCCGACAGCACCAGGTAGACCACCAGCAGCGAGAGCATGAACATCAGGTAGATCGAGCGGCCCGAATCGCGCAGGTCGCGCGATTCGCCCTTGAGGTCGGTCGTGGCACGCGGTGGCAGCAGCTCGCGCGCGGCACTCTCCATGAAGTCGATTGCCTGGCCGAGGGTGTAGCCTCCGGCAAGGTTCGCCTCGATCGTGATGGCGCGCGTGCGGTTGTAACGGTTCAGGGCGCCCGCATCGGCAAACTCCTCGAGGTGTACCAGGCTTGCGAGCGGCACCAGCGGCCCGCTCGTCCCCGAGCGCACGTAGATGTTGGAGATGTCGCCGCGGCTGCGCTTGGTGTCCTCCAGACCCTCGAGGATCACGTCGTACTCCTCGCCGTTCATGAGCAGCTTGGTGACGCGGCGCGAACCGAGCAGCGTCTCGAGCGTGCGGCCGACATTCTCGACGCTGACGCCGAGATCGCCGGCGCGATCACGCTCGACCTCGATACGCAGCTGCGGCTTGGTTTCCTTGTAGTCGTGGTCGACCGCGGTGAGGCCGGGATTCTGCGCGATGCGCGCGAGCAGGATGTCGCGCCATTGCGCGAGCTCCTCGAAGGTGCCGCCGCCGATCACGAACTGCAGCGGCTTCTCGAAGCGTCCGCCGAGACCCTGCGGCATGGTCGGGAAGGCCTGCACCCCGGGGACGTCGGCAATCCGGCGGCTGACCTCCGCGAGGGTATCCCACGCCGGCTTGCGTCCGGTGTCCCAGTGCGGCAGGTTGAATATCCCCATCGCCTGGTTGTAGGTCTCGGTGCGCGTGGGGCCGGCGGGTGCGCGCAGCAGCATGCGTTGGATCTCGCCCCGCTCGACCATGGGCATCATGCGCCGCTCGATCTCGTCGACGTGGCGCACCGTGTAGTCGTACGACGAACCCTCCGGTGCCGTGATGAACATGAAGAAGACGCCGCGGTCCTCGCGCGGGGCAAACTCGGCGGGAATGACGCGGAACAGCAGCCACGCGCCGGCGAGCACCGCCACGGACAGGGCCAGCGCGATCCATGGATGGTGCAGCACGCCGGCGAGCGATCGGCGATACGCCGCCTGCGCGCGCGCGAATGCGCGTCCCGTACCGTGCTCCGCCGTGTCCGGGCGCAGCATGATCGAGCACATCGCCGGCGACAGGGTCAGCGCCACCAGCGCGGAGAACAGCACCGCCGCCGCCATCGCGACGGCGAATTCACCGAACAGCCGTCCGATGTCGTCCTGCAGGAAGGTGATCGGGACGAACACCGACACCAGCACCAGCGTGGTCGCGACCACCGCGAATCCGACCTGGCGCGTACCGCGCCAGGCGGCGACCAGCGGCGACTCTCCGGCGCGGATGCGGCGGTGGATGTTTTCCAGCACCACGATGGTATCGTCCACCACCAGCCCGATGGCGAGCACCAGCGCGAGCAGCGTCAGCAGGTTGATCGAGTATCCGAAGAAATAGAGCACGATGAAGGTCGCTATCAGCGACACGGGCAGCGTCGCCGCCGGGATCAGCATGGCGCGCGTGTCGCCGAGGAAGAGCCAGATCACCACCATCACCAGGGCGCTGGCGATGAACAGCGTGAGATAGACCTCGGCAATGGCGCTCTCGATGAACACCGAGGAGTCGTAGCTCTGCTTCAGCTGCATGCCCTCGGGCAGCGAGGCGTTGGCGCGGTCGCGCTCGGCCTTCACCGCGCGCGCCACCGCCAGCGTGTTGGCGTTGCTCTGCTGGACGATGCCTATGCCGACCATCGGCACGCCGTTGCCGCGGAACTGCCGACGGTTCTCCGCGGCGCCCAGTTCCACTGTCGCCACCTCGCCGAGGCGCACCAGGTGCCCGTCGCCGCCCTTGCCCAGCACGAGCCGCCGGAAGTCCTCGGCGGTGCGGTAACCGCGCTCCATGCGCACCACGAAATCGCGCTGTTCGGAGCGGATGCTGCCCGCGGGGAGTTCCAGGTTCTCGCGCGCGAGCGCCGCTTCGACGTCGGCCACCGTCATCGCCCGAGCCGCGAGCGCGTTGCGATCGAGCCAGATGCGCATCGCATAATCGAGTCCGCCGCTCACCTGCACGCGGGCCACGCCGTCGATCACCGCGAAACGGTCGACGATGAAACGATTGGCGTAATCGGTGAGCTCCAGCCGGTCCATGCGGTCGCTGACCAGGTTGAGCCACAGCATCACGCGGCCGGAGGCATCCTGCTTGCGGATGTCCGGCGCGTCGACTTCCGCGGGCAGCTGGTCCAGCGCGCCGCCCACGCGGTCGCGGACGTCGTTCGCCGCATCGTCGATGTCGCGCTCGAGCGTGAACTCGAGCTGGATCAGCGACACGCCGTCCTCGCTGCTCGAGCTGATCGAGTCCAGTCCCGCGATGCCGGCGATGCGCTCCTCGAGCGGCTGCGTGATGCGCGTTTCCACCACTGACGCCGATGCCCCGCGGTAGGTGGTTTCGACGGTCACGATCGGCGGATCGATGTCCGGGTACTCGCGCAGCGGCAGCAGGTCGAAGGCCACCGCGCCGAAGGCGACCAGGAGCAGGCTGAGCACCGCCGCCAGCACGGGACGGCGCACGGAGAGGTCCGAGAGTATCATGGCGGCGAGTCGGCGCCCGGCGACGCGAGGATCCGGACCTGCTGCCCGGGACGCGCCGTGGTCAGCCCTTCCACCACGACCAGCTCCCCTTCCCCCACGCCGGAGAGGATCTCCGCGCTCCCCGGTATCCGCGTGCCCAGCGTGACTTCCCTGCGCGCGAGGCGGTTGCCGTCGGCCTGGTCGATGACCAGCACGAAGTGCGAGCGCTGGTAGTGGACCAGCGCTTCCTCGGGCACCATCAGCGCGCTGCGCGGGCGATGCGCGAGAACGAGCGTGAGAAGCATGCCGGGTTTCAGCGCGAGGTCGGCGTTGTCGATGCGCGCGCGGACCGTGAGCGAACGGTCTACCGGGTTCACGCGCGAGTCGATGCCGGTCACGGTGCCGCTGAACTCGCGTCCCTCGAAGGCAGGACTCGCTGCCTCGAGCACGTCTCCCGTGCGCAGCCGCGACACCAGCGCGGAGGGCACGGTGAAGTCCAGCCGCAGCGTGGCGACGTCATCGAGCGTGGTGATCACGGTCTCCGGCGTCACCAGCGCGCCGGGACTCACGTTGCGCAGCCCGAGCAGGCCCGTGAACGGCGCGCGGATGGTGCGGTCGGCCAGGGCCGCCTCGGACGCGGCGACCCGCGCGAGCGCGATGTCGCGCAGCGTGCGACGCTCGTCGAGCTGGCTCTGCGGCAATGACTTGCGCGCGACCAGCCCCTCGATGCGTCGCACCTCGCGCACCTGCTCTTCGAGGTAGGCGCGCGCCTCGGCGAGCTTCGCGGCTTCCTCGCGCTGCGCCAGCGTGAGCAGCACGTCGCCGCGCGTCACCGCCTGGCCGTCGGTGAAGTGGATTGCATCCACGAACTCGGTGACGGTGGGGCGCACCGCGATCGATTCCCACGAGGAGGTGGTGCCCAGCGCCTCGACGCGGTCGGCGATCTCGCGGCGTTCGACCGCGGCCGCGCGCACCGCTGGCGCCGGCGGCACGGATGCCGCCACGGGTGCGTTGCGCACCACCAGCAGCTGCCAGCCGGCGAACGCCGCGACTGCCGCCAGCACGATCAACAGCGTATTGCGCTTCAGGCTTCCCATCGCATCATTTCCTCGGCTCGCGCATTCGAGGCCGGCCGCGCCGGCGCGAAAGCGCGATGCGCTGCTCAGCCCGCGCCGCTGCCAAAGAGCGCAGTCAGCGACTCCGCCGGCGGTGCGAACCAGTACGCACCCGAGACCGGGGTGGAGAATTCGGTCAGCCGGTCCATCAGGCCATCCTCGCCACGGCCGAACATACGATCGAGCTGCATCGCGAAGATCATGATCTCGCGCGAAAAGGCGATGAAATACAGACCGTGCTGGCGCAGGCCGCCGTAGGGCGCGCTGCGGCGGTAGATCTTCAGCGGCTGGCCGTCCACCTGCACGTCGGTGCGACGCACGTGGGCAGTCGGCGGCGCGTCCTCGAGCTCGACGCTGTCGGGCCTGGTCCGGCCTATCACCGATTCCTGCTCCGCCTGCGTGAGCTCGCCGAAACGCGCGAGGTCGTGTACCCATTGCTGGGTCAGCACGAAACTGCCGCCCGCTCCGGTGCGTCCCGCGGGGATCAGCGCCGCCGCGTGCGCCTCCGCGTCGTGCGGGTTCTCGGTGCCGTCGATGAAGCCGGTCATGTCGCGTGAATCGAGGTAGGTGAAGCCGTGCAGCTCGAGCTCGAGCGTGGCAATGCCGGCGAGCGCGCGACCGATCGCCATGGCGCAGGCCACGTTGAGATCGTGGCGCTCGCCGTGCAGCCACACCAGGATGTCGCCCTGCGTGCCGGGTGCGATGCGATCCTGCCTGCCCAGCACGGGGTGAAAGCTGATGAAGTTTTCCGGTACCTCCTGCGGCGCAAGCCGCTCCCAGGCATCGCGGCCGAAGGCCAGCACGAGGTGGGTTTCGGGTGCGCGCGCGGCGAGCGCCTGCCCCAGCAGGCGCCTGAGTTCCCCGGGCTGCCAGCGCGGGCGCAGGTGAAACTCGAGGTAATAGTGATGCGGCGTATTCTCGCGGAATATCGCCGGCTGGGGAGTTGGCATCGCCTCAATCTCCGTGGCATCGTCGGTGTCCGGGGTTGCGGTTAAAGCTACCACGCGCCGAAGACACGCAACAACCCGGCGCCCGCCCCCGACGCTGTACTTGCCTGCACGGCATCACTACACTCTCGCGACCCCGGCGCGGGTCGCGCGCGGGTGTGCCAGGAAACCAACGTGAACGCGCAATTCGAACAACGGCTCGCCGCCCTGGATCAAGGCGACAACAGCAGGCTGTTGCGCAATATCCGCCGTGGCATCGAGAAGGAAAGCCTGCGCATCACGCCGCAGGGGCGGCTGGCGCAGACGCCCCATCCCGAGGCGCTCGGATCGGCGCTGACGCATGCCTCGATCACCACGGATTATTCCGAGGCGCTGCTGGAGTTCATCACCGGCCCGCACACCGGGCTCGCGCAAACACTGGACGAACTCGATCGCATCCACCGCTTCGTCTACCCGTACATCGGCGAGGAACTGCTGTGGACGTCGAGCATGCCCTGCGTGCTGGAAAGGGACGAGGACATCCCGGTCGCGCGCTACGGCAACTCCAACGTCGCGCGCATGAAGACGATCTACCGCATCGGCCTGGGGCACCGCTACGGGCGCCTGATGCAGACGATCGCCGGCCTGCACTACAACTTTTCGCTCGATGACGATTTCTGGGAGTGGCTGCGCGGGCAAACCGCGAGCACGCTCGCACTGAAGGATTTCAAGACCGAGCAGTATTTCGCGCTGATCCGCAATTTCCACCGCCACGCCTGGCTGCTGGTCTACCTGTTCGGCGCCTCGCCGGCACTGTGCGGCACTTTCGTCGCGGGCAGGCCGCACGGGCTGGAGCCGCTCGCCCCCGGCACCCTGCACGCGCCGTGGGGCACGTCGCTGCGCATGGGGGATCTCGGCTACCAGAGCAACGCGCAGCGCAGCATCGATATCCCCTACAACAGCCTCGGGGATTACGTCGGCGCGCTGCAGCGAGCGATCACCGAGGCGCACCCCGAGTACCAGCGAATCGGTGTGCGCGACGGTGACAACTGGCGGCAGCTCAGCGCGAGCCTGCTGCAGATCGAGAACGAGTTCTACGCCACGATCCGTCCCAAGCGGGTCACGCGCAGCGGCGAGTCGCCGCGCCGTGCGCTCGAGGAGCGCGGCGTGGAGTACATCGAGGTGCGCTGCCTCGACCTCGACCCTTTCGAGCCGATCGGGATCGCGCGGCCCACTGCCCGCTTTCTCGATGCCTTCCTGCTGTTCTGCCTGTTACGCCCGAGCCCGCCTTCCGACGCGCCCGCGCGCCGGCTGGCGCGCGAGAACCTGCTGACCGTGGTGAACCGCGGCCGCGAGCCTGGGCTGCGCCTGCCGCAGGCCGGCGCTCCGAGCGTGGAGCTGCGCGAACTGGGGCTGCGCATGCTGGAAGACATCGCGGGGATCGCAGCGCTGCTCGATCGCGCGCGCAGCGGCACCGAATACCGCGACAGCGTCGCCGCGCAGCGGCTGAAGCTCGAGCAGCCGGAGCTGACGCCTTCGGCGCGCGTGCTCGCGGAGCTGCGAGCAGTTGAGGGCTCCTTCTTCCGCTTCGCGATGGCGCAGTCGCGGCGCCACCGCGAGCATTTCCTGGCGCGACCGCTCGACGAGGCCTCGCGCGCGCAGTTCGAGCGCCTGGCGGCGGATTCGCTGGCCGCGCAGCGCGCCATCGAGCAGGCCGACGCGGTGCCCTTCGAAACCTACCTGACGAACTACTTCGCGCAATAGGCCGGCCGCGTGAACCACCTGGCGCATTTTCACCTCGCCGGTGAGTGCGAACACCTGGTCGTGGGCGCGCTGCTCGGCGACTACGTCAAGGGGCCGCTCACGGGTGCGATGCCGCAGGCACTGGAGCGCGGCATCAAGCTGCACCGGCGCGTCGATGCGTTCACCGACGGTCACGCGGTGCTGCGCGCGTTGCGGGTACATTTCGGCCCTGGCGAGCGCCGGCTCGCCGGCGTGGTCACCGATCTATTTTTCGATTACCTGCTCACGCGGCACTGGGAGCGTTTTCGCGCCCCGGCGCTGCGCGACTTCAGCGCGCGCGTCCACGCGATCCTCGATCGGCACGCGGACACGTTGCCACCCGCGGCGGCGCGCCAGGCGCGGCGCATCGTCGAGTACGACCTGCTCTGTCGCTACGGTGAACCCGATGTGCTGGACGGCACGCTGCAACGGCTGGGGGAAGTACTCGGACAGCCGCAGGCGATGCGTGGCGCCACGGCGGTGGCGTGGTCCCGGATCGGGGAATTCGAGGCGGCGTTCCTCGATTTCTACCCGCAACTGATCGAGATCGCGGGCGGTCCCGAGTTCAGGCCCTGACGCGGCGCTCAGCGCTGCAGGATGAACGAGGTGAACAGGAGGTCCTGCACACCCGTTTCCGGGAGCTTGGCGTCGCCGTCCGCGGGCGGGCTTCCGGCGGCCGCCGCGACCACCTTGCGCACTGCTTCCAGCGCCGCGAGCCGCAGCGCTTCGCGCTGCTGCGGCGAGGTCAGCGCTTCGGCGCTCTGGCTGCTCAGGAGCATGATGAGTTCGTGGCGCAGCGCGGGCATGTGCAGGTCCACCGCGTCGGCGGCTTGCGCGCTGACGCGCAGTGACACCTCGGCCTTGAGGTAGCCAATGCGCCCGGTGGTGCCGAAATTCACCACGAAAGCCGGCATCATCTCGATGTACTCGAAGCCCGGCGCGTCTGGCTGGGCTTTTTGCGCGGATTTTGCCTGTGCCAGCAGTGGCAGCAGGCACAGGAGTGTCAGGCAGGCGCGGCGCGCGATCGACATGCGGTTATCCCCGACGGTGAGGTGGCAAAGGATACACGATGCCGTCGCGGCGATTGACCGTCGCGGGCGCATCACATAGCGTGGGCGCCCGTCACGTGCTTTCTGGAGTCGAGAACCGAGATGCTGCCCGCCTGGATCAGGTCCCGCCAGGTCTTCCTGGGAATTTTCCTCGCCACCGCCCTGATGATGGGCTTCGGTTACTGGCTGCAATATGCCGAGGGCCTCGAGCCCTGCCCGCTGTGCATGACGCAGCGCATCTTCATCACGCTGGCGGGCCTCACCGCACTGGTGGCGACGCTGCACGGCCCGGGCCGCGTCGGCGTCCGCGTCTACGGTACCCTGGTCACGCTGTGGTGCCTCGTCGGCGGCGGCTTTTCCTTGCGCCATCTCTGGCTGCAGGGCCTGCCCCCGGGGCAGGCGCCTGCCTGCGGGCCGGACCTTTTCTACATGTTCGACGCCTTCCCGTTGCAGGATGCCCTGCTGCTGCTGCTGCGTGGCGACGGCAACTGCGCGGAGGTCGACTGGGCTTTCCTCGGCATCGCGATACCCGGCTGGACACTGCTGGCCTTCGTGATCATCGCGGCCCTGGCAGGCTGGAGTGCGCTGCGCCCCCGAACGTGAATTTTCCCGCTCCACCCCGAACTTAAAGCTGTTTGTCATCAATTTATTGCTAGTCTCCTGATTGACAACACTTTCAGCATACGTCGGCCGGGCCAAGAACCCGCTGACACCAAGGGGACGGGCATGGGCAAGAAAATAACTCGCAATGGCGATCATTGGCGCGCGGTGGACACCCTGCTGCAGCGCTGGCTGGGGGATCGGCAGCAGCTGCTGAGCCTGCTGTGCGAACTGGGCACGGTGGTCAAGGGTGGCATGCATCGCGCCGCGGCGCGCCAGAAGCTCGACCGCTTCTGCGAGGTTCTCGTCGACTACGTGTCGGCCGGACACTTCGAGATCTACTGCGCGTTGCTGGACGAAGGCGAGCGCTTCGGCGCGAAGCGTTGCCGCGAAGCGGCCGACCTGTACGCCAGGATCGTGCCGACCACGGCGGTCGCGCTGGACTTCAACGATCACTACTTCAACGGCGGCGGCGGTCGGGCGCTCGCGCAGGACCTCTCGATGCTCGGCCAGGTGCTGGCATCGCGCTTCGACTGGGAAGACGCGCTGATCCGCCGCCTGCACATGGCCGGACGCGCGGTCGCTTGAGCGATCCCGATGCGCCGCGCGATCGCGCTGGCCCTCGTTGTCGGGCTGGGCGCCTGCGGGCCGCGCGATGCGCCGGTGGCGAGCCTCGAAGTTGCCGCGCGCGGCGCCTTCAGCGCGGCGCTCTCTCCCGATGGCAGCCAGGCGGCGATCGGTTCGCTGCATCACGGCGGCAGCCTCTGGGACCTGGACACCCGGCAGCGTCGCTTCGCCTGGAATCACCGCGCCGGCGCGTTCACGCCGATCACGGCCGTCGCCTTCGCGCCCGGCGGCGAGGCTGCGATGACGGCCGAGCACGAGACGCTGGTCCTGTGGGACACGGCCAGCGGCGAGGCGATAACTTACTTCACCGCGCCAGCAAAAGTGAATGCCATCGCACTCGGACCCGGCGGACGGTTCGCGCTGCTGGGGCTCAGCGACGACACGGCGGTGCTGTTCGATGCGCGCAAGGGCGGCATCAAGCGCGTGTTCGCCCACGAGGGGAGGGTGCGCAGCGTGGCACTGGACGCCGACGCGCGCCTGGCGCTCAGCGGCGGCGAGGATCGTAGCGCACGGTTGTGGGACGTCGAGACCGGCACCGAGTTGCAGCGCTGGCAGCACGACGCCGACGTGCGCCTGGTCGCACTGGCCCCGGACGGATTGCGGGCGTTCAGCGTCAGCAAGTACGACCGCGCCGTGGTGTGGGACACCACTTCGGGGCTCGAGCTCGGCGCACTGCCGGCATTCCGTGCGCGCGTCACGCGCGGTGAAACCTGGACGGCCGCGGCCTTCTCGGCCGACGGCGGGCAGCTGCTCACCGGTACGACCGACCGACGCGTCCAGTTGTGGGACCTGCCGGCGGTCGAGCGGCGAGCGCAGTGGGAGATGCCCCGCAGGGCTGACTGGAAACGCTCAGGCGCCTACATGCTGGCGGTAGGCTTCGGCGCCGCGCAGGGCGCCTGCCTGAGCGTGTCGGCAGACGGTTTCGTGCACCAGCTGCGCGTTACTCCTTAGCGCCCTCGGCCGCTTCTTTCTTCGGCTCGATCGACAGCAGTTCCACTTCGAATTTCAGCGTCGAGTTCGGGCCGATCTGGCCGCCTGCGCCACCCGGGCCGTAGGCCAGGCCCGAGGGGATGTAGAGCTCCCACTTCGAGCCGACCGGCATCAGTTGCAGCGCCTCGACCCAGCCCGGGATCACGCCGCCCACCGGGAACGTCACGGGCTCGTTGCGCTTGTAGGAGCTGTCGAACTCGGTGCCGTCGAGCAGCGTGCCGCGATAGTGCACCTTCACGACGTCCTCGGCGCCGGGCTTCGGGCCTTCGCCGGCCGTGATGATCTTGTATTGCAGGCCGCTTTCCGTGGTGACCACCCCTTCCTTGGTGGCGTTCTCCTTCAGGAAGGCCTCGCCATCGGCGAGATTCTTGTCGGCGGCGACTTTCTGTTCCGCCTGCATGCGCTCCGTGTGCGTCTTCTGCAGCTGCTGCATGCCGGCACCGACTTCCTCGTCGGTCAGGGCCAGCTTGTCGAGAGTGAATCCGTCACGCACACCGTTGGCCAGCGCTTCGGCATCGACCTGCAGCTTGTCGTTGCGGAACTGGCGACCCATCGAGGCGCCGAGGCTGTAGCCCATGCGCTGGGCATCGGTGGTGATCGCGGCGCCGCCTTCGGCCTTGGCGGCATCTTCGGGTGCCTTGGATTCATTGCAGCCCGCGAGCGCGAGCAGCGACACGCAGAATGCCACGGGCAGGGAAACGGAACGGTTCATCGGGAGTCCTCGGGGGTTACGCGCGCAAGCGCGGAAGCGCGGAATCATACATGAGGCGCTGCGCGCTTGGATACGCGGCACCCTGGCTCAGCAATCGAGCGCCAGCGCGGCCAGCCGCACGCCCTCGATCCGCGCCCGGGCCGGCGCCACGCCACAGGCCACCAGGCATGCCGTCAGCGATTCCGTGGCGCAGGCACGCGCGGACCCTGCGCCATGCGGTGCGCGCCCGGCAGGCGCAGGCGCCGCGAGCAGCGCGGCCTGGCAGCGCTCGGCCGCGAGTTCCGCGTGTACCAGGCGATCGGCGCCGGCGCCAAGCGCGGGGGAGCCAAGCGCTTCGGCCGCGCGCCGCGTGGCGCGCCGCGCCGCGCGCAGTGGGCGCAGCAGGTGACGCTCGATCAGCTCCAGGCGCGCCATCGCCCGATGCAGCGCGGCACCGCGCACGCACTCGCCGCCCGCAGCGCGCCAGCAGATATAAAGCAGCAGCATCACGTTCACACCGTGCTCGTCCTGCAGCGCCACGCAGCACGGCGCCACGCCGGGGCGCGCGTAGCACCGGCCCGCGAACCCCCAGAATTCCTGCATCCGCAAGATCTCCCTGTCCAGGCAACCGGATTCTCGCCGATCGGCGCTCGCGGTGTCGCGCTTGAAAAGCGCCGCGGCCATCCCCACCTTCCCAGCAGGCGATTACCGGGTGTTATGATTCGCGCTCGGCCCCGACACCACCCGCAACGCATCCGGAGAAACCGATGAGCGAGCATATTGTCCACGTCACCGACGCCTCCTTCGAGGAGGAAGTCCTGAAGTCCAAGCTTCCGGTCCTCGTGGACTACTGGGCCGAGTGGTGCGGACCGTGCAAGATGATTGCGCCGGTGCTCGACGAGATCGCGCGCGAGTATGCCGGCCGACTGAAGGTGTGCAAGATGGACGTGGACGCCAACGGCGAGACACCGGCGCGCTATGCGATCCGCGGCATCCCGACGCTGATGATCTTCGCCAACGGCAACGCCGAGGCGACCAAGGTGGGCGCGGTATCGCGCTCGCAGCTCGCCTCGTTCATCGACTCGGCGATCGCCTGAATCCCGATCGTGCACGCGCGGGCCCGCCAGGGCCTGCGCAGGGCGACTTCCAGGGTGCTGGACTGGCGCCGGGAACGCGTGCTACATTTGCCCCCGTTCCAACGCAACCAGCCTTTCCAGTCACTCCTGATCTGCCGCTTAAACCCTTGCCTCCGCGTCTGGATCTGCGCTTCTCGGCGTGACTCTCTGGCATCTCCGCGTGCCGCTTTCCGGCTACGCACACATCCATTCCTCCCATCCAGCACACCACACCAATACACATGAACCTGACCGAACTCAAAGAAAAGCCCATCAATGAACTCGTCGAAATGGCCGAGGCCATGGGCATCGAGAACGTTGCCCGTTCGCGCAAGCAGGACGTGATCTTCGCCCTGCTGAAGCGTCACGCGAAGAGCGGCGAGGAAATATCCGGCGACGGCGTGCTGGAAATCCTCTCGGACGGTTTCGGGTTCCTGCGCTCGAGCGACAGCAGCTACCTGGCCGGGCCCGACGACATCTATGTCTCGCCCAGCCAGATACGGCGCTTCAACCTGCGCACGGGCGACACCATCTCCGGCAAGATCCGCCCGCCCAAGGACGGCGAGCGCTATTTCGCTCTGTTGAAGGTGAGCGACGTCAACTTCTCGGGTTCAGATACCTCGCGCACCAAGGTGCTGTTCGAGAACCTCACCGCGCTGTTCCCGCAGGAGCGTCTCAAGCTCGAGCAGGGAAACGGCAGCAGCCAGGACCTCTCGGGGCGGATCATGGATCTGTGCGCACCGATCGGCAAAGGCCAGCGCGGCCTGATCGTCTCGCCCCCCAAGGCCGGCAAGACGCTGATCCTGCAGAACATCGCGCAGTCGATCGTGCGCAACAACCCCGAGTGCTACGTGATCGTGCTGTTGATCGACGAGCGCCCGGAGGAAGTGACCGACATGGAGCGCTCGGTGCGCGCCGAGGTCGTGGCCAGCACCTTCGACGAGCCGCCGGCGCGCCACGTGCAGGTGGCCGAGATGGTCATCGAGAAGGCCAAGCGCCTGGTCGAGCACAAGAAGGACGTGGTGATCCTGCTCGACTCGATCACTCGTCTGGCGCGCGCCTTCAACACCATCGTGCCCTCCTCGGGCAAGGTGCTCACGGGCGGCGTCGACGCGCATGCGCTGGAGCGCCCGAAGCGCTTCTTCGGCACCGCGCGCAACATCGAGGAAGGCGGCAGCCTCACGATCATCGCCACGGCGCTGATCGACACCGGCTCGAAGATGGACGAGGTGATCTACGAGGAATTCAAGGGCACGGGCAACATGGAACTGCACCTCGACCGGCGCATCGCCGAGAAGCGCGTGTTCCCCGCGATCAACATCCGCCGCTCGGGCACGCGCCGCGAGGAGCTGCTCACCAGCGATGAAGAGCTGAACCGGATGTGGATCCTGCGCAAGCTCCTGCACTCGATGGAAGACATCGACGCCACCGAGTTCCTGGTCGACAAGCTCAAGGACACCAAGACCAACGACGAGTTCTTCAACTCGATGAAGCGCAAGTAAGCACCACGGGGCGCAACGCGCCATGTCGTACCGCGACCTGCGCGAGTTCATCAAGGCGCTGGAAGCCGACGGCGAGCTGAGGCGGATCGCGGTTCCCGTCGATCCGCATCTCGAGATCACCGAGATCTGCGACCGCACCTTGCGCGCGGGCGGCCCCGCGCTGCTGTTCGAGAACCCGAAGGGCTCGAAAATCCCCCTGCTGGCCAACCTGTTCGGCACCGGGCTGCGCGTCGCGCGCGGCATGGGCCGCCAGGATACCGCGAGCCTGCGCGAGATCGGCGAGCTGCTCGCCTTCCTGCGCCAGCCCGATCCGCCGCGCGGCATGCGCGAGGCGTGGAGCCAGCTGCCGATCTTCCGCCAGGTGCTGACGATGTCGCCGAAGGTGGTCTCGCGCGGCGAGTGCCAGCAGAACGTCTACGAGCACGACGACGTCGACCTCTCCATGCTGCCGGTCCAGACCTGCTGGCCCGGCGACGTCGGGCCGCTCGTGACCTGGCCGCTCGTGATCACCCGCGGCCCGCACAAGGAACGACAGAACCTCGGCATCTACCGCATGCAGCTGATCGGCAGGAACCGCCTGATCATGCGCTGGCTATCGCACCGCGGCGGCGCGCTGGATTTCCAGGAATTCAGGCAACAGAACCCCGGCAAGCCCTACCCGGTGGCGGTGGCGCTGGGCGCCGATCCCGCCACGATACTCGGAGCCGTGACGCCGGTGCCGGACACGCTGTCCGAATACGCCTTCGCCGGCCTGTTGCGCGGCTCGAAGACGCTGCTGGTGAACGCGGGCGTGGGCAACCTGCAGGTGCCCGCGAGCGCCGAGATCGTGCTGGAAGGCCACATCCATCCCGAAGACTATGCCGAAGAGGGTCCCTTCGG
>JAGPES010000365.1 GCA_018057015.1 Pseudomonadales bacterium
ATGTGGAACAGCGTGCGCGCATGTTCGGTATCACGCGCGAGATCATCGGGCGTCGCGGTCTGGGCTGGATGCGCCGCATCATGATCTTCACGCCCATCATCCGTTCCGGGAAGGCGCCGGAAGGGATACGCAACATGGCGACGCGCTATGGATATCGCGACGAACTGGCGCAGAGCGCGCCGTCGGACGCGGCCCGCATCCTGGCATTCCTCAGCGCGACGCTGGAGCGCCAGCAGGCGCGCGGCAGCCGCTATTTCGTCGGCGACACGCTGACGGCAGCGGACATCTACTGGGCGGCGTTTTCCAACATCGTCAGCCCGATGCCCGCGGACAAGTGTCCTATGCCCGAGTGGCTGCGCGGCTCGTACGCCGATATCGGTCCGGTGGTCGCCGCAGCGCTCAAACCGATATTGCTGGAGCACCGCGACTTCGTGTTCGCCGAGCATATCGGCCTGCCGATGGATTTCCTGGCCACGGCATAGGTCCGGCTTCCAAGGGTGTCGCAAAACCTTGCACGACCTCGACCGACGCGGTGCAGGAGCGGGCCATGCCCGCGATATCGCGGCCATGGGCCGCTCCTACAACCGTGGACCAGCGTGTTCGTGCGGTCTGAATCCGGATCCATGCTCCAACGTCCGGCTGAAGCCGAACCCACGCAACGGGCGACCTCAGGCATCCAGGAACTGGTACAGCCAGCACACCGCCGTCAGCACCTGGACCAGGAACAGGGCGAAGCGCAGCAGGACGGCCGGCACGCTCGTCGAGATCATGTGCACCACGCTCTGGCCGATGCGTGCGCTGAGCAGGATCAAGGCGCCGGGATCCGTGATCGCGGTCTGGTTGCTGGCCATGGCGAAGAGCAGCAGCGCGAGGAACAGGGGGATGTTCTCGTAGCAGTTCGCGTGCACACGCACGAGTCGCTGGCCGAAGCCGGGCACGTCGCTGCCGTCGGGGGCGAAGGTGTTCGCGGCCTTCTTCCGGGTTGCGGCGATGTAGAGCCTGAAGCCAGCGAGCAGGAACAGCATGAGTACCTGCCAGCTCGCCAGGCCGAGCAGGGCGCATTGGGTATTGGACATCGGGTTGCCTCCGGAAGATTATTGTTCGACGGCGCGCCCAGCGTAGCAGATCTCGCGCCGGCAGCGCAGCAGGGCGATGCCCGATCAACACGGGGGATGGCGGCACGGCATGAAGAAAATCGGGATGATCCTGGCCTTGCTGCTCCTCGCGGCAGTCGTCGCGGTGCTCGTGGTTGCGCCCGGCCAGGTCGAGCGCGGCCTGAATCGCCTCGAGCCCGCGGCGGCCGGCGTCGCGACCGATGCACGCGCGGCTGCACTGCACCAATCGCTCTTCGTGAGCGACCTGCACGCCGACAGCCTGATGTGGGCGCGCGATTTCCTGCAGCGCGCGGATCGTGGTCATGTGGACCTGCCGCGACTGGTCGAGGGCAACGTGGCGCTGCAGGTGCTGACCACGGTGACGCGCTCGCCGCACGGACTGAACTACGAACGCAATGACGCGGACGCGCGCGACGACATCACGCTGCTGGCGCTGGTGCAGCGCTGGCCGCCGCGCACCTGGAACTCGCTCGCCGAGCGAGCGCTGTACCAGGCAGAACGGCTCGACGGTTTCGTGGCGCGTTCGCAGGGGCAGTTGCGCCTGATCCGCAGCCGCGGCGACCTGGAGGCGCTGATCGCACGCCGCGCGGCCGGCGATCCGGCCGTCGGCATCGTGCTCGGCACCGAGGGATCGCACGCGCTCGACGGGAAGCTGGAAAACATCGGCCGGCTCCACGCCGCGGGCTTTCGCATCATGAGCCTGCAGCACTTCTTCGACAACGAGCTCGGCGGCTCGCTGCACGGTACCTCGGGCGAGGGGCTCAGCGACTTCGGGCGCGCGGCGCTGGCGGAGATGCTGCGCCGGCGCATCATCGTCGACGTGGCGCATTCCTCGCCCGCGGTGGTCGAGGACGTGCTCGCCGCGACGGACGCGCCGCTGCTGGTCAGCCACACCGGAACCTACGGGCATTGCCCCGGTCCGCGCAACATTCCCGATGCGCTGATGCAGCGCATCGCGGCCCGCGGCGGGCTGGTCGGCATCGGCTTCTGGGCCGAGGCCGTGTGCGACGCGAGCCCGGCGGGAATCGCGGCGGCGCTCGCGGCGGCGGTCGATCTCCTCGGTGAGGACGCGGTCGCGCTGGGCTCGGATTTCGACGGTGCCGTGATCACGACCATCGATGCCGCGGGCTTGCCGGCGATCACCGCCGCGCTGCTCGCGCGCGGCATGGACGAGCGCCGGATCGCGAAGCTCATGGGCGGGAACGCGCGCGACTTCCTGCGTCGCCATTTGCCCCCCGCGCCCTGAACGGGAGTACACGATGATCGACTGGGAGTGGCTGACCTTCGCCGCGCTCGATGCCGCCGCGCTGTACGCGATCGTGGCCGCGCGCGAGGAAGTGTTCGTGGTGGAGCAGCGCTGCGCCTACCGCGACGCCGACGGTCGCGATCCGGGGGCGTTGCACCTGGTCGGCTGGGGCGGCGAGCGCTGCGAGCGGCAAGTGGCGGCCTATTTGCGCGTGTTGCTGCCGGGCACCCGCTTTGCCGAGCATTCCATCGGTCGCGTGCTCACGACGGCGGCGTTTCGCGGTCAGGGGCTGGGACGCGAACTGATGCGGTGCGGACTGGCGCGCGTGGCGGAGCAATTCGGCGCCGTGCCGATCCGCATCGCCGCGCAGGCGCATCTCGCGGATTTCTACGGCTCGCTGGGTTTCGTCCCAGTGGGCGAGCCCTACGAGGAGGACGGCATCCCGCACATCGACATGCTGCTCAGTCCGGTGTAGGAGCGGGCCATGCCCGCGACCCCTGTGGGTCGCCATTAATGGCGACAGCAGCATTCGGGAAGGCACGCGTCTGCATTCATGCAGACCCACACACGATCGCGGGCATGGCCCGCTCCTACGGCCAGATGCCGGTGTGTGCCACGGGAATCGCGCGCGCCGCGCGGCGTGACAGCGCCGTTTGCAGGCCCGCGAGCAGCACGTTGCGCAGTTCGCGCGGGTCGATGATCTCGTCGTAGGCCAGGGTGTCGGCGGCACTCCAGGCGCCGCTGGACTGCGCCTCCTGCATGCGTCTGCGGCCCTCGGCGTCGAGGCCCGCTGCCTCGGCGCCGCCGGCCGCGGGCATGCCGCCCAGCGATATGCCGGGAAAGGCGACCGAGAGCGTCTGTCCGTCGAAGGGGTTCATGGCCATGATCGAGCTGCCGAAACCGTAGGCCTTGCGCAGCGTCACGTGAAGCTTCGGCACGCGCAGGCGCGACTGCGCCATGAACATGCGCGCGGCGGCGCGCAGCGTCCCGTCGCGTTCCGCCTTGCTGCCCGAGAGGATGCCGGGATTGTCGGCGAGGAAGACCACCGGCAGGTGGAAGGCATCGACGAGCTGCAGGAAACGCGCGGCCTTGTCGGCGGCATCGCGATCCACCGATCCGGCGAGGAAGGTGGGCTGGTTGGCGACCACCGCGACGGGCTCGCCGCCGAGGCGCCCGAGCACCGTGAGCAGCGAGCGGCCGAACTGTGGCTGTAACTCCAGGGTCTCCCCGTCGTCGAGCAGGCTGCGCACCACGGCGCGCATGTCGTAGGGTCTCTGGGCATCGCGCGGCACCAGTTCCAGGATGCCGTCGAGTCGCCGCGCCCCGGTGTCGCCGCCGGGGCGCGAGGGCGGCCAGGCCCAGGCGCTCGAGGGCAGCAGCGCGAGGTAGGAGCGGATCAGCGCGAAGGCTGTCGTTTCGTCGGGCACTGCGTTGTGCGCCACGCCGCTCTGGCCGACGTGGATGCGCGCGCCACCCAGCTCCTCCTTGCTCACCGTCTCGCCGGTGGCGGCCGCGACCAGCGCCGGGCCTGCCGCGAATATCGTGGCCTTCTCGAGCATGATCACGAGGTCGCTGA
>JAGPES010000366.1 GCA_018057015.1 Pseudomonadales bacterium
GGTGCACGAGGTGCTGGCGCGATTCGGCAGCGTCGACGTGCTGATCAACAACGCCGGCGTACTGGTCGGCGGCCATGCCGAGCAGGCGTCGGCGGCGCGCGTGCGCGAGTTGCTCGACTGCAACCTTTACGTGCCGATCCGGCTGTGCCAGCTGCTGGTGCCCGCGATGCGCGCGCGTGGCACCGGGCACGTCGTGAACATGGTTTCCGCCGCGGCGCTGCTCGCGGTCCCCGGTTTCGCGATCTACGGCGCGAGCAAGGCGGGGCTGTATGCGTTCAGCCGCGTGTTGCGGCGCGAGCTCGCCGCAAGCGGCGTGCGCGTCACGACCCTGTGCCCGGGGGCCACGCGCAGCCCGATGACGCGGGCGATGGACGCAGCCGGGGGCGCGCCGGGTGCCGAGGCGCAGCACGACGCGCAATTGCCGGCACGCGCCCTGCTCCAGGCGCTGCTCACGCCTCGCGACGAGGTCTTCGTCACGCAGCGTCCGCGCGGGCAGGCGCTCGTGCTGCTGCTCGAGCGGATCTGTCCGCGGCTGCTCGACCGGATGTGGGCGCGCCGCTGCGATGCGGAGCACTACCGCATCGCCGCCTGCGGCGGACGCGGCGGGCGCCCCGACTGAGACCCGCGCCCCGCGAAGGAGCGCAGCGGCATCGGCGACGAAGACATCACCTGGTGGGTGCGCTCAGGGCGTAGCCCGCGGCAGTCGCAGCGTCACCCGCAAGCCCCGGCCATCGGCTCCGGCGCCGTACTCCGGCAGCGATCCGTGCAATTCGGCAATGCGTCGCACGATCGAGAGGCCTAGCCCGCTGCCAGCGGCCGTGCTGCCGCCGCGCCAGAAGCGTTCGCCGAGGAACCCGCGCTGACCGGCGGGCACGCCGGGCCCGGCATCGCCGACGGCGAGCAGCACGGTGCCATCGTCGACGGTGGCGAGGGTGACGTCGACCACGCTGCCGCCCGGCGCGTGATGCACCGCATTTTCGACCAGGTTGCGCAGCAGGATGCGCAACCAGCCGGCCTCGCCGCGCACGCCGAGACGTTCGGGGGCATCGAGCGCGAGTTCGACGTCACGGTCCACCGCCTGCTGCGCCATGTCGCCGACGACGTCGCGCGCGAGCGCGGCCAGGTCGATCGCTGGCCACTGCTGCGGCAGGGCACTGTCGGCGCGGGCCAGGGTCAGCAACTGCTCGACGAGGTGCGCCATGCGCTGAGCCGCCTGCAATACCGCGCCCAGCGCCCGGCGACGCTCGGCATCGGCAGTCGCCGCCAGCGCGACCTCGGCCTGCGCGCAGAGCGCCGCGATCGGTGTACGCAGTTCGTGCGCGGCATCGCCGGTGAAACGCTTCTCGGCACGCAGCGCCTCGCCGACGCGTGCGAGCAGGCTGTCCAGGCGCTGGACCAGCGGCTCCACCTCGCTGGGCACGGCGACGCCCCGCAGCGGATCGAGGCGGTCTGGCGAGCGCTGCGCGATCTCGCGCGAGAGCGCACGCAACGGCGCGATCGCACGGCCGATCACGATCCACAGCAGCACCGCCAGCAACGGCAGCGCCCAGAGCAGAGGTTTCAGCAGGCTTCCCACCAGCGCCGCGGCCATGTCGTCGCGCGCCTCGATGCGCTCGCCGACCTGCACCAGCCGATCGCGGCCACGGTTCCATGTCGCGTAGACACGCCAGCGTTCGCCATCGATGCGCACGTTGCTGAAGCCGCTATCACGGCGCGCGAGGCGCGAATTCGGCGCGTGCGCGGAATGGACCAGCAGTTCGCCGTCCTCGCCCCAGACCTGGAACACGACCTTGTGGGCGAAGCGACTGGAGACGCTGGCATGGGCATCGACGGAATCCTCCTCGTCCTCGATCTCGACCGCGGTCTGGGCGAGCAGCAGCGCGGCCGCCTGGACGAGGTGTGCATCGAAGACCTCGGCCGCTTCCTCGCGCGCCTCATGCTGCGCCAGCACGACCGCGACGATCCATACCGCGGTCACTGCCAGCAGGACGAGCAGCGTGGTGCGGGTGCGCAGTCCGGGGACTTTCACGCGCGCAGCTTCGGCACGAGGTAACCGACGCCGCGTATGGTCCGGACCAGGTCGCGGCCAAACTTGCGCCGCAGGTGGTGGATGTAGACCTCCACGGTGTTGCTGCCGGTCTCGTCGTCCCAGCTGTACAGGTGCTGCTCGAGCTGTCCGCGCGAGAGCACGAGCCCGCTGTTCAGCAGCAGGACCTGCAACAGCTGGAATTCCTTGGCGCCGAGCTCGACCGGCGCGCCGTCCAGCGTGACCGTATGCGCCGCGGGATCGAGCACGATGCCGTCGTACTCGATGCGCGGCTGCGGTTTGCCCTCGGCGCGACGGATCAGTGCCCGCAGGCGGGCCGCGAGTTCACCCATCGCGAACGGCTTGACCATGTAGTCATCGGCACCGCGGTCGAGACCGACGATGCGATCCTCCACGGTGTCGCGCGCGGTCAGCAACAGCACCGGCAGCGCGCTGCCCTGTGCGCGCATCCGGGTGAGGACCTCGAGGCCGGAGCGCCGCGGCAGGCCGATGTCCAGCACCACCGCGGCATACCCGGCGTCGGCGAGCGCGTGGCCGGCGGCAATACCGTCGGTCACGCGGTCGCAGACGAAACCGGCTTGCCTGAGCCCGACCTGCAAGGCATCGCCGAGCAGGGCGTCGTCCTCCACCACCAGAATCCGCATTGCCTCACCATGCCCACCAGAACCACGCCACGACCGCGAGCAGCAGCACACCGGCCACCGTGCGCATGCCGGGAATCCCGTCGTCCGGGTGACCTCTCTTCCAGCCGCTCACCATGGACCGGACCAGATTCTCGCGGTGCAGCGCGCCGCTCGCAACCACGCCGGCGACATGCATGCCGGCGAGCGCCAGCATGGCAGCTGCCGCCAGTTCGTGCACCTCTTCGAGCCACTCGCCGCCGATGTCCTCGTAGACGACGACGCCGGACAGGCTGGCGAGCACACCCAGGCCCAGCAACGCGAAAATCGCCAGTGCACCGACCGGGTTGTGACCGCTGAAATGCTGCGGCGTACCGGACAGGATCGAGCGCAGGTAACGCCAGACAGCGGCCGGGCCGAACAGGAAGCTGCGAAAGCGCGCGTAGCGGCTGCCGGCGAAGCCCCACAGCACGCGAAAGGCGACCAGTCCGATCAGGGTGTAGCCCAGCATCACGTGCACGTCGCGCCAGCGTTCGGATTCGGCCGTGAGCCAGGCGCCCGCGAAGCAGGACACCAGGCTCCAGTGGAACACCCGCGTGGGCAGGTCCCAGACGCGTATGGATACCGCGCGGTGCGCCGCGTCGGTCACGTTTCCCGTCGTGGCACCTGCGGCGGGATTGGCAAAGGGTGCATTCATGGCGCTCTCTCCTGGGGTATTGCCGACGTTGCAGGCTGCGGCGATGGGATACGGATGCCGCCTTCGCTGATACGTCCCGACTCGGCGTCACGGTGACAGGCGGCGCAATTGGACGGACTGTTCACCGGCGCCGTCGTGAAGGTGTCGGCGCGAATACCGTGGTGACCCGGTCGGTGTTCGGCACGGAACCACGCCGCCTCGGTGATGCGCAGCAGCGGCGTGCCGTCGGCCGCGAGCAGCGGCTTCCTGCGAGCGTTGGCGACCAGCAGGTCGGTGATCGCCCGCCGCGTGGTGTCATCGAGGCTGGCGTCGGAGCCGAAATGGTCGTCCAGTCCGTCCATAGTGCGTCGCCAGGACTCGGCGCCGAGAAAGCGCGGTGGGTAGGCGAGGTGGCAGCTGCCGCACTCGGCCTGGTAGACGGGATCGAGTGCCGCGGGGCGATGACTCCCCGCATCGCCGGCTGCGGCGACGGTCGCGACGAACAGGACCGCGAACAAGCCCGCGGCGGGGGTGACTGCCGATGGTG
>JAGPES010000367.1 GCA_018057015.1 Pseudomonadales bacterium
CGAGGTGACGTGGTCGCTGACACCGCAGTGGACCATCAGCGAGGAAGCGATGCTGTACGTCACCGCGGCGCACGGCTTCAAGTCCGGCGGCTTCAACACCGGCTTCGGCCGCCTGCCGATCGCGGGCCGCGAGTTCGCCGACGAGGACATCATGCACTACGAGGCGGGCCTGAAACTCGAGTTGCTCGAAGGCCGCATGCGCGTGGCCGCCAGCACGTTCTTCACCGAGTACGACGAGTACCAGGACGCTGCCTTCGTCGGCGGGCAGTTCACGGTGGGCAACGCCGAGCAGGCGGAACTCAAGGGTGCAGAGCTCGAGGGCACGCTGCTGCTGAGCGACACGCTGACCACCGACTTTTCGATCTCCTACGCCGACTTCAGCTACGAGAAAAACACGCGCGGCCAGTGCTACCCGGGGCGCGCACCCGACAGCACGACCTCGCCCGGTTCCTGCGACCTGAGCGGCGAGCACCCGGTGAACGCGCCGGAATGGAAGACCCACCTCGGGTTGCAGTACGAAACACCGGTGAGCTGGGGCGATGTCTACGCCCGCGCCGACTGGTCGTGGACCGATGAGTACAACACCAGCTTCTCGGCGGATCCGCGCCTGGTGCAGGACGCCTACAGCTGGGTGAACCTGCGCGCCGGCACACGCTGGAGCGCCTACGAGGTGGTGTTGTGGGTGGACAACGCAACCGACGAGACCGTGGCGAACCTGGAGCCCGTGGTCAACATCTACGCGGCGGGCACCGATGGCAGCTACCAGAGCTTCCTGCAGGCGCCGCGCTCCTACGGCGTGACCTTCCGCGTCGAGTACTGATCCCGGAACGCCGGGCGGCGCGCCCGGAACTGCAGTCCGTCGACAAAGCCCTGGCCGCGAGGCCGGGGCATTTTTTTGTCGACAGGGAATCGGCTTTTATCAGAACGTAGGAGCGGCCCATGGCCGCGATATCGCGCGCATGGCGCGCTCCTACACCGTGTCGACCAGGATCACGCAACCTGTTGCGACGCCCTCTGGCACCGCTCAGCGCGACGACAGGCGGCTGAAGCCCAGCACCGCCAGCACGCCGACCACCACGGATACGGCCGCCATCACGGTGACCATGACCAGCACCCCCGGCTCGTGCGCAAACACCTGGCTCGCAGTGGTCATGGATATCGGCGCGTTGCGCACGGCCGTCATGATGGCGAGCGCGCGGCGGTCTGCGCGCTGGCGCCCTCCCATGACATAGGCAGCGGCGAAGCCGAGCCCGAAGAACAGCGCAACGGCCAGCATTGCACCCCCCTGGAGCGCCAGCATGGCCTCGCGGTTCACGACGATCACCTGCACGAAGAACACGATCAGCAGCACGATGGACGCACGGTGCATGAAGGCACTCAGCCGATCGGCCAGCACCGCGCGTGTCATCCGCAGCGTGAGGCCCGCACCCATCGGCACGGCGACCGCCACGACGAGCTTTCCCAGCAGGCTGCCGCGATCGATGTGCGCATCCCCCACGAAAAATGCCAGCACCAGCGGCATGAAGGTGACCGTGATTGCCAGCAGCACCGCGAGCAGTCCTACCGCGAACCCGGCGTTGCCCCTGGCGAGCTGCACGAACTTAGGCCCCCCCTCCGTGCCCGCCGCCAGGGCGTAGACCATGACTCCGATCGCCAGCGCCGGCTCCATGGGGACCAGTCGCGTAATGACGACCGCTATCAGCGGCACCACCAGCGCGTTCGCGGCCAGGGCGGAAACCAGCAGCCTGCGGTCGCGCAGCGGGTCGAGGATCTGCCGCACCGTCAGGTCCAGGCCAACGCTGAACATGGCCGAGGCGAGGAACGCGAGGGCGACGAGGGGAAGCGTTGCCGCGAGGAACTCCTGCATCGCTACGGCTCCCGTACGGCGTGTCGTTGCGATCTCATGAGGCTGCCGCTGCGGGCGTCGCGGCATCGCGCCGCGATTCCCGCACCACGCGGCGCAGCACCTTGCCGACCGGGCTCAGCGGCAGCTCGGTCACGATGTCGATGGTCTGCGGCAGCTGCGCCGGTTGCAGGCGCGGCTCGAGGAAGGCACGCAGTTGCGTCGCGTCGAGCGATTCGCCCGACCGTGGCAGCACGGCGGCGTGCACGGCTTCGCCGAGCGCCACGTCGGCGACCCCGACCACGGCGCACATCGACACCTGGGGATGCGCGCTGATCACCGCCTCGACCTGCGTCGGGTAGACGTTGACGCCGCCGCAGACGATGGTGTCCTTGATGCGATCGATGACATGGACGTAGCCGCGTTCGTCGATTCGGCCGACGTCGCCGGACTTCCAGAAGCCGTCGCGGAACTCCTCGGCCGTCTTTGCCGGGTTGTGCAGGTAACCCATCGCGGTAGCGCGCGATTTCAGCCAGATCTCGCCCTCGCAGCCGGTCGGGACCGGCCTGCCCGCGGCATCACGGATCTGCAGCTCCGTGCCGGGAACCACCTTGCCCGCCGACAGCAGGTGCTGCCCGGAACCGTCGGGTGCCGGCGCGTGCTCGGCAACGGACAGTGTCGTGGCCACCGCCGGATGCTCCGATGATCCGTACAGCTGCATGAATATGTCGCCAAATCGCTCGCGCAGCTGCATCAGCCTGGTCGGGCTCATCGGCGAGGCGCCGTAGTACACCACCGCGAGCGAGGACAGGTCGCTGCGGCGCGCCTCTTCGGATTCGAGCAGGCGGTAGAGCATCGAGGGCACCATCAGAGTGCCATTCACCTTTTCCCGTTCGACTGTGCGGCACCAGGTCTGCAGGCTGCGATCGTTCATCGTGATCGTGCAGCCACCCTTGAAGAGCACCGGAAAGAACACGATGCCGCTGGCATGGCTGAGCGCACCGAAGTGCAGCATGCGGAAGCCCGGGACCAGTGCGCGGTCGTCCGTGGCGTAGTGCAGGTCCTTGCACGCGAGCCAGTTGTCCATGCAATACATCACGGCCTTGGATGCCCCGGTCGTACCACCGGTGAAGCGCAGCACCGCGCAGTCCTCACGGTCGTCGCGCACGATGTCCGGGCTTTCCTCGCTCACGCCCTCCATCAGGTCCCAGAAATGCAGCACGTCCGGAAGCGTCGCGGGCGGCGGGTCCATGCTGACCACGGTCAGTCCACGCTCGGCCAGCAGGGCGTGATGCGTGTCGAGCAATTCCCGCTCGATGAATACGACCCTGGGCCTGACGAGGTCGATCTGCCGCGCCTGGTCCGCAAGGCTGTCGGTGGTATTGGTGTAGCAGGCGCAGGCCTCGCCCTTCAGCGCCGTGAAGAAGCTCAGGAGCGACACGTTGTCGTTGTTCAGTATCGCCAGCCAGGTGTCCCCGGCGCGCAAGCCGAACCGGTCGCGCATCATGTTGACGATGCGGTTGGTCAGCAGGTGGTATTCGGCGAAGGTGTAGCGTCGCTGGCGCTCGACATTGAAGATGGCCTCCAGCGGTCCGAAGGTGCGCGCCAGGTTTTCGCTGATGGTCGAAAAGTTGATTAGCATGAGGCCGGCCCCGGGGTATCGGTCGAGTTGCCATTTTCCGGCAAAGCGCTGCCCCTGAACCACCCGGGACGGGGGGGCAGGCGCAGCGCCGTCGCGGTTATACAGTGCACGCGGGAGTCACGGCGCAGCAACGTACGACTCCGGCAGCCAGGCACTGCAAACGGAGAGTCGGAACAATGAACGATGCGAACGAAGGACTGCGCCGGTCGGCCCTGGTCATGCGCGTGGTCGGCTGGGCTCTCTCGCTCGGCCTCGTACTGCTGCTGTTCCTCTATCCGCCGGGATTTCTCTGGGGCGTGGCGCCCGATGCGTTCCCGAACATCGGTCCGGCGCATCCGCAATCCCACCTCGACGGGCTACACCCCTACCTGTTCATGCTCGGTGCCATGTAC
>JAGPES010000368.1 GCA_018057015.1 Pseudomonadales bacterium
CGGCCACGAACAGCGTGATCGCGGTGCCGGTCGCGAGGTCGGGCAGCTCCGCCAGTTCCAGCTTCTCGCGGATGCCGGCCATCAGCACCAGCGCCAGCGTGAAGCCCGCGCCGGCGCCGAGCGCGTACACCAGGCACTGCAGCAGCCCGTATCCCTTGCTGGTCTGGAACAGGGCCAGCGCGAGGATCGCGCAGTTGGTCGTGATCAGCGGCAGGTAGATGCCGAGGGCGCGGAACAGCGCCGGGCTGTACTTGCGGATCACCATCTCGACGAGCTGCACCGCGGCGGCGATGACCACGATGAACGAGACCAGTTCCAGGTACGGCGCCCCGATCGCCGCCAGCGCCGCGTGGATCGCGTAGGCGCACAGCGAACTGACCAGCATCACGAAGCTCACCGCGGCGCCCATGCGGCTCGCGGTGGCGATCCGCCCCGAGACGCCGAGAAACGGGCAGATGCCGAGGAAATACGCCAGCACGAAGTTGTTGATCAGGCAGGCGCTGAGGAATATCGAGGCCAGTGACTGTTCGGGCATCAGCGCGTCTCCCGGGCCAGCGCCGCGGCGTCACGCCGGCGCCGCCACCAGGCAATCGCCAGCAGCCAGGCGCCGAGCGTGAAAAAGCCGCCGCTCGGCAGGATCATCACGGTCCACGGCTCGAAGTCGCTGCCGAACACGCCGATCCCCAACAGGCTGCCGCTGCCCAGCAGCTCGCGCACGGCGCCGAGGCAGGCGAGCGCGAGCGTGAAGCCCAGCCCCATGCCGAGGCCGTCGAGAAAGGAGCGCAGCGGGCCGTTGCGCGCGGCAAAGGCCTCGGCCCGGCCGAGGATGATGCAGTTGACCACGATCAGCGAAATGAACGCGCCGAGCGCCGCGTGCAGCTGGAGGCTGATCGCCTGGATCAGGTAATCGACCACGGTGACGAAGGTGGCGATGACCAGGACGAAGCTCGCTATCCGCACCTCACGCGGCACCGCATGGCGCAGCAGCGATATCAGCACGCTGGACAGGCACAGCACGAAGGTGGTCGCCAGGCCCATGGTCAGCGCATTGAGCGCGGAATTGCTGACGGCGAGAGTCGGGCACATGCCGAGAACCTGCACGAACACCGGGTTCTCGCGCCAGATCCCGCGCAGGAGGTCATCGAGCGGGCGGGCCGGCCCGGGAGCTGCCGGGGTCACGGGGCACCTCCCTCGAGCCGGTCTGCCTGCGCGTGCAGCAGCGGCGCCCACCGCGCGGTGCTCGCGGCGATGATGCTCGCCACCGCGCGCGAGGAAATCGTCGCGCCGGTGATCGCGTCGAACTGCCAGGGCTCACTGCGCTTGCCGGGGGCGACCGCCTCGACCTCGTGCGCGACGCGCTTGCCGTCCGCCGACAGCGGCACCGCAAGCGCTTCGAACGCGGCCACGAAGGCGGGATCGGCGATGATCCTGTCGCCGAGCCCCGGCGTCTCGCGGCTCGAGAGCACGCGCATGCCGGTGAGCCGGCCCTGCGCGGGGGCGTAACCGTAGATCAGGCCGATGAGGTCCTGGTAGCCCATGCCGCTCGCCTCGATCGCCACGCCGACGGTGCGTCCGTCCGCATCGAGACCGAGGTGGAAGGCGACCGCCTCTCCCGGTCCCGCCGGCGCGATGCGGCCCTCGGCGTCGAGGCGCATGGGCTGGATGCGCGCGCTGGCGGGCAGCACGGCGGAGATGGCCTGGTGCAGCAGCTCGGCGCGGTTGCGCGCGATCGCCGGCCCGGTCAGCAGCCAGGCCGTCACGATCAGCAGCGCGCACACGCTGCCGATGCCGACCAGCGCGCGGTACATCGCCGCGGTGCTGGTGGGCGCGGGTGCGGGTTCCTGGCTCATCGTGTCCGGTCCCTGGCGCCGAAGGCCACCGGCTGGATCAGCCGGTCGAGGTGCGGCGACACCGCGTTGCCGAGCAGGATCGCGTACATCACGCCTTCCGGCATGCCGCCCCAGTAGCGGATCACCACCACCAGCGTGCCGATCAGCGCGCCGTAGAGCAGCACGCCGAGCCGGCTGATCGGCGAGGCGACCATGTCGGTGGCCATGAACACCGCGCCCAGCATCAACCCGCCGGCCCCGAGCATGAAGCCCGGCGGCGCGTAGCGCGCCGGGTCGATGGCGTGCATCGCGGCGCTGGCCAGCGCCACGGTGCCGAGGATGGCCGCCGGGATGCGCCAGTCGAGCATCCGTCGCGCCGCGAGGTAGAACCCGCCAACCAGGATCAGCAGCGCGCAGGTCTCGCCGCTCGAGCCGGCCGTGAGCCCGAGCAACAGGTCGAGGCCCGGCGTCGGCTCGCCCTCGAACTTCATGCGCGCCAGCGGCGTGGCACCGCTCATCGCGTCGGCGACGGGACGCATGAAGGGCGCGGCCAGCACCGAGGCCGGCAGCGTCGTGAAGCGCTCCGCGTCGAAGGCGGGCATCCACGTCGTCATCGTGCCCGGGAACGCCGCCTGCAGGAATGCCCGCGCGACCAGCGCCGGGTTGAAGGCGTTGTAGCCGAGGCCGCCGAACAGGAACTTGGCCATCGCCACGCCGAGGAAGCCGCCGAGCGCGACCATCCACAGCGCCAGCCCCGGGGGCAGCGTCAGCCCGTAGAGCAGGCCCGTGATCGTGACCGACCAGTCGCCGATCGTGCTCGGCTTGCCGGCCAGGCGACACAGCAGGTGCTCGCTCAGCACGCAGGAGGCGGTTGCCGTCGCGATGCCCAGCAGGGCGGCGAGGCCGAAGGCGTATACGGCGAACGCCACCACCGGCAGCAGCGCGAGCACCACGTTGAACATGATGCGATCGACCCCGAGCCCGGCGCGGATGTGTGGCGAGGAGGCGATGTCCAGGGTTCGCAGCGGCGCGCTCACGGGGCGGCCCTCTTCCTGCGCACCGCGTTCTTGGCGACGCGGAAGGACTGCACCAGCGGTATGTGCGCCGGGCAGACGAAGGAACAGCAGCCGCATTCGAAACAGTCGAACAGCTGCAGGTCGTCGGCCATTTCCTCGAAGCGTTCCTTGCGCGCCAGCCGGCCGAGGTCGCAGGGATTGAGATTCATCGGGCAGGCCTGCACGCAGTAGCCGCAGTGGATGCACGGGTACTCGCGCGGGGGCCGGCCCGTTTGCGCGCGCGTGAAGGCGACGAAGCCCGAGGTGCCCTTGGTGATGGGTATGTCGAGGCTCGCCAGCGCCTGCCCCATCATCGGCCCGCCGAGGAAGACCATGCTCAGCTCCTCGCTGACGCCGACGTGCTCGAGGGCGAAGCGCAGCGGCGTGCCGATCGGGATGCGGTAGTTGCCGCGCTGGCGCACGCCCGGCCCGGTGATCGTCACCACGCGCTCCTGGATGCCCTGCCCGCGCGGCAGCAGGCGGCCGATCTCGGCGCAGGTGGCGACGTTGACGGTGAGCACGCCGACGTCGCAGGGCAGTCCGCCGGCCGGCACCGTGCGCCCGAGCAGCGCCTTGATCAGCATCTTCTCGGCGCCCTGCGGATACTTGACCGGCAGCAGCTCGACGTCGACGTCGAGCCCCTCGGGCTTCGCCGCGCGCAGCACCGCGGCCGCGTCCGGCTTGTTCGCCTCGATGCCGATCAGCGTGCGCCGCGCGCCGCACACCTTCAGCAGGTAGCGGATGCCCTGGAAGATGTCGCGCGGCTGCTCCAGCATGACGCGGTGGTCGGTGCTCAGGTAGGGCTCGCACTCCACGCCGTTGATGACCAGCGTGTCGACGGGCTTGCCGGGCGGCGGCTCGAGCTTCACGTGGGTCGGGAACGCCGCGCCGCCCAGGCCGACGATGCCGGCCCACTGGATCGCGCGCAGGATGTCCCCGGGGCTGGCCGTGGCCACGTCGCCGGGCGTTCCCTCGAT
>JAGPES010000369.1 GCA_018057015.1 Pseudomonadales bacterium
CACGATGTCGTAACCCAGCAGCCGGCAGCTCGATGTCTGCGCGACGTATAGCCGATCCCCGGCCGGCGACAGCCCGATGCCGTTCGGGGTGGCGACGGGGAACAGCAACTCGCGGATCATCGAACCGTCGGGCCTGGCGTAGTAGACGCCGCCGTGATCGAGGTCGCGGCGGCGCGTCTTGCCGAGGTCCGTGAAATAGAATCCTCCGTGGCGATCGAACACGATGTCGTTCGGCCCCTTCAGCGGCTCGCCGTCGCAATGGGTGTACAGCACCTCCACTGCCCCGCTCGCGAGATCCACCGCCTCGATGCGACCACCGGAATAATCGGCAGGCTGGTGTCCCGGATAACAGTAGCCATCGGCCTCGATCCATTCGAAGCCGCCGTTGTTGCAGACGTAGCAGCGCCCGTCGGGACCGATCGCCGCGCCGTTCGGCCCGCCGCCGAGCTCGGCGACCACCTCGACGCGCCCGCCCGGCAGCACGCGAGTCAGCGTGCCGCGACGGATCTCGACCAGCAGCACGCTGCCGTCGGGCATCGCGACGGGGCCTTCGGGAAACTGCAGACCGCTGGCGATTTCGCTGAACCGGGGCATCGTGTCATGGCTCGCGGGATTTCCGGCAACCGTACCGCGCGGGGTGGCGGCAGGACCAGAGCGCACGCATGAAATTCCCGTAAGAAAGGACCGGCGTCCTCAGATGCGCCCGAGCCCCAGCTTCAGCTGGTCCACGGTGGCGGCGCCGTCCACCGCGATGACCTGTCCCGAGATGAAACGCGCAGCCGGCGAGCAGAAGAACAGCGCCGCATGGGCGATGTCGCTGCCGTGGCCCGCGATGCCGAGCGGGCTGCCCGGACCGGGATGGGCGACCGCGACCGAAAAGCGCTGCAACCCCTCGGTGCTCTCGATGGCGCCGGGGGCGACCGCGTTGACGCGGATGCCGTAGGGACCCCACTCGACCGCGCAGCTGCGCGTCAGCGAATCCACGCCGGCCTTGGCCGCCGCGACGTGCGCCTGCAGCGCCACACCTTTCAGCTCGAAGGGCGCCGAGATGTTCACGATATTGCCGCCGTGCTCGCGCTGCCAGGCGTCGAACACCGCGCGCGAGACGTTATAGGTACCCAGCAGGTCGATGGCCACCACGGAGCGGAAACCGTTCGGCGAGATCTGCGTCATCGGTGCCGGGAAATTGCCCGCCGCGTTGTTCACGAGGATGTCGATGCGCCCGAAGCGCGCCAGGATGCCGCGCACCGCGGCCGCCACGGCATCCGGCTCGCGCACGTCGCCCACCTCGTGGTGCGCCTCGATGCCTTCGCCTTGCAGTTCCTCCACCGCCGCCTTCAGCCTGGCTTCCTTGCGACTCAGCATCGCGATGCGCGCACCGTGGCGCCCGAGCACGCGGCAGATCTCCTTGCCGATGCCGGTGGCACCGCCGGTGACAAAAGCCACCTGCCCGGCGAGCAGGTCGTGGCGAAAGCTCGATGGTGTCGTATCGCTCATGGCTGTCCTGTCTCCGTGGGTCTGGCTTCCGTGGGTCCGGCGTCAGCGCCCCAGCCGCGCAAAAACCGCCTTCATGCGCGCGACCTTGTCGAGGTAGCCGCGCGCATCGTGCGCGCCGCAGCGCTGCCCCGGGCGCAGGCTCAGGCCGCGGCGCGCGAACGCATTGCCCGCGCCGGCGCCGCAGAGGTGGATCAGCGTCGCGAGCTCGTGTTTCTTCGCGAGCGGCACCTTCGCCAGCCGGTATCGCGCCAGCACCGCGGCCACGCGGCGATCGAGGTAGGCGGCGGTGAGCTCGACCGAGTGGCTCGGCAGCACGCGGAAATACAGATCATTGAACCAGCAGGAATCGAAGTCGTCCCACGGTCCCTCCTCCACCACGCGGTTGTCGCGGATGCAGTAGCGCCGTGCCTCCTCGAAGGTGCCGTCGGTGAACTGGAACATGCCGACCGCGCTCGAGGCCGGGCGGTAGATATCGAGCGGGTCCGCCGTGAACGACCAGCGCCAGTAGGTGCGCGCGACCGGGTTGCCCGAGGCCTCGATCTGGGCCAGCGCCGCGAGCAGCTCGGGCGTGATCACCGCGGTGGCGTTCTCGCGGAACAGATCGCCGTAGGCGGCCCAGGTCTCGGCCGGCGACTTGTACAGCGAATCGCTGAGCGGAAAGAACAGCTCGGTGGGCTTGCGCGCCACGTGGTAGACCGTGTTGACCACGGCCCAGCCTCCGACCACGGCCGCGAGAGCGGCCAGTATCAGCACGGCGGAGGGCATCGATGCGATACGCCTGGCCCAGCGCCGGCGCACCGGGGACGAAGGCCACAGCCCCTTGGGCCGGCCCGCGACGCCCTGGCGAGGGCGGCGCCTGCCGCGCGGTTTCGCGGCAGCGCGCGGCTTCGCGGCGGTACGCGACTTCGCGGCAGTGCGCGGCTTCGGAGGCACGCGCGGCCCCCGCGCGGTACGCGGCTTCGCGGATGCAGCGGGTGTGACGGGCATTCGGGGCATCGGCAGACGACAACATGACGATCCGACAAGGTTAGCGCATCGGACGCGCCGTCGTAGTGACTTCCGCCGGCCACCCCACTACGCTCAGCGGCGCCGCTCACCGAACAGGGACAACGCACCGATGCAGGACACGGCCTTCCCCGAGCTCAGCTGCTACCTGCTGCCCGGCCACACCACCACCCCGGCCGACGCGATCGCCGAGGCGCGCCTTGCCGAGGAGCTGGGCCTCGGCAAGGTGTGGCTGTCGGAGCGCTTCGACGTCAAAGACGCGGGCGTGATCTGTTCCGCCGCGCTGGCCGTGACCAGCCGCCTGCACGTCGCCACCGCCGCGACCAACATCCACACGCGCCACCCGCTGGTGCTGGCTACGATGTGCGCCTCGCTGCACTACCTCTCGGGCGGGCGCTTCGAGCTCGGGCTCGCGCGCGGGGTCGGCATCAGGAACCAGCTGATGGGCCTGCCGGCCGTCGGCAACGCGCAGCTGGCCGAGGGCGTGGAACTGCTGCGCCGGCTCTGGCGCGGCGAGGCGGTGATGGGCCACGACGGCCGCATGGGCAAGCTGCCCTACCTCAACATGGGCAGCTGGATGAAGGCCGACATCCCGATCCACTTCGTGGGCTTCGGGCCCGCGAGCCTGCGCTTCGCGGGCGCGCATTTCGATGGCGTGCACCTGCACACATTCATCGGCCCGGAGGGCCTGCGCCGCGCGAAGGCGCTGGTGCAGGAAGGCGCGGCCGATGCCGGACGCGATCCCGAGGCGGTCAAGGTGTGGTCGGTGATAGCCACCGCGGTCGAGCCCACGCACGAGGACCGGCTGCGCAAGCTGGTCGCGCGCATGGCCACCTACATGCAGGCTCCCGGCTACGCCGAACTGCTGGTGGAGCTGAACGGCTGGGATCCAGCGGTACTGGAGAATTTCCGCGCCTCGCCGGTGGTCAAGTCGATTCCGGGCGGCATCGACAGCGTGGCCACGCCGGAGCAGCTGGAGCAGATCGCGGAGCTGATACCGCCCGAGTGGTTTCCGGCCGCCACCGGTACGCCGGGGGCATGCGCCGCCGCGTGGCGGGCACAACTCGACGGCGGCGCCGACGGTGTCGTGATCCACGGTTCCACGCCACGGGAATTCGCGCCCGCGCTGGCGGCATATCGCGCGCTGGGCGGTTGACGGGCCGCTCCCCGGGCGCCCGATACGGGCGCGCCGGCTTGCCGCGCGAACGCCGCGTGACGTAGGGTTGCTCGCGGCACCTGCGCCGCGAACAGGAGAGCGATATCGTGAGCGAACGGCAACCGGATGCATTCCGCCAGCGCTACGGCCGGTGGGCGCTGATCGCAGGCTCGGCCGAGGGCATGGGCAACGCCTACGC
>JAGPES010000370.1 GCA_018057015.1 Pseudomonadales bacterium
CCTCGCGTTGGCCGATGGAGGTTTGAGTCATGAGCGACCAACCCTCCCGCTTTCCTGACGACCTGCTGGTCGAAAATCTCTGCGAGGACGCCGGCTACTTTCTGCGCGGTGGCCGCCTGCTCGAGGCCGGACGTTCCCGATGGCAGGCTTACGAGGTCTGGGAGACGCCGCGCTTCGGTCGTCTGTTCCGCCTCGATGGATGCTTCATGAGCTCGGAACGCGACGAGTTCCTCTACCACGAGAACCTCGTCCACGTGCCCGGCATTGCCCACCCGGGGCCGCGCAGCGCGTTGATCATCGGCGGCGGTGACGGTGGCTCGGCCGAGGAGTTGCTGAAGTATCCGGGCATGGCGCGGGTCGTGATCGTCGAGCTCGACGACAAGGTGGTGGAGATCTCGCGCCGCTATCTCCATGAGGTGCACCACGGTGCACTCGACGATCCGCGGGTCGAGATCCGGATCGCCGATGGCCTGCAGTACGTCTACAACGACGGTCCCGCCGCCGGCGCGCGCTACGACCTGATCGTGCTCGACCTCACCGATCCGGTGGGTCCCGCGGCGGCGCTGCATACCGCCGGGTTCTTTGCTGCCTGCCGTGCCTTGCTCGCCGAAGGCGGTGCGCTGAGCCTGCACCTCGGAACCCCGGTGTATCAGCCCGAGCGCGTACAGGCACTCGTACGAGGTCTGCGCAGCGTGTTTGCCTGCGTGCGGCCTTACTTCCTGTACATCCCGCTCTACGGTAGCCTGTGGGGCCTGGCTTGCGCCTCCGATGCCGTGGATCCAGCATCACTTTCTGCCGCCGAGGTGGACCATCGGCTCAGTGCCCGCGCCATCGTGGGCCTGCAACACTTGAATGGCCCTGTGCACAGCGCACCGTTCGCGCTTCCCAATCACCTGCGCGCCTTGCTGGCCTGAGCCGGCAGCGCGTGCTCACGCTCTTCCTTCCTGACCTGTGACCTCCTTGCCCCGCCCCGATCGGCGCCCGCCGTCCGCTGTCCGCCGCAATAGCCCGCGTCCGGCTACGCCCCTCCCCGCAGCCCTCGCGCCCGATAGCCTCGGCCAGTCGCTTGCCTGGGCCGCCGAGCTCGTTGCCGGGGTGTTCGATGGCGGCAATCTGACCGAGGGCTACGAGCGCATGCAGGCTGCGCACCCCGAGTGGCCCGAAGCCACGCGCGGCGCAGTGCGCGATCTCGCCTGGTCCACGCTGCGCGAATTCCGTCGCGGTGGCGTCGTGCTCGATCGCCTGCTCAGCACGCCCCCGGCTACCGTGATTCATGCGTTGTTGCTGGTCGCCCTCACCCGCCTGCGCCAACGCCCCGAGCAGTCGCACACCGTCGTCGATCAGGCGGTGCAGGCCGCTGCCGCGCTGATGCCGGGGCTGAAGAACATGGTCAATGGCGTGCTGCGCAATGCCTTGCGCCAGCGCGACCAGTGGTCGGCGTGGGAACAGTCCGACCTCGAGGCACGCTACGGCTTCCCCGCGTGGTGGATCCAGCGCGTGAAGAAGGCCCACCCCACCGCCTGGGAGGCCGCGCTGCAAGCCGGCAACGAGCGCCCGCCGATGGCGGTGCGCGTCAATGTGCGGCGTGCGTCGATCGAGCAGGCCGAGTCCGAGCTCAGTGCCGTCGGCTGCGCCACTCGCCGCCTGGGCAACGATGCGCTCCTGCTCGAGCGGGCTCTGCCCGTGGCGCGTCTGCCGGGCTATGCGGAGGGCAGGGTGTCGGTCCAGGATGCCGGCGCGCAGTGGGCTGCCCGCCTGCTCGACCCCCAGCCTGGCGAACGCGTGCTCGACGCCTGTGCCGCGCCGGGCGGCAAGACTGCACACCTGCTCGAGCGTGCCGACGTACAACTGCTGGCGCTCGAGCTCGATCCGGTGCGCGCGCGCCGCATCGAACACAATCTCACACGCCTCGGGCTGCAGGCCGAGGTCAAGGTGGCAGACTGTCGCGACCGCGCCAAGTGGTGGGACGGCCGTCCCTTCGATCGCATCCTGGCCGACGTGCCGTGCTCCGCCTCGGGTGTCGTGCGTCGCCATCCCGACATCAAGTGGCTGCGGCGCGACACCGACATCGTGCAGTTTGCCGCGCAGCAGGCGCAAATCCTGGATGCGCTTTGGCACGCACTGGCGGCGGGTGGCACAATGCTCTACGTCACCTGCTCGGTTTTCGAGGAAGAGAACGCCGGGCAGATCGGCCGCTTCTGTGCCCGTCACCCCGACGCGCAACGTCTGTCCATCCAGGGTCGCCCGGACTTCCAACTGCTGCCCAATGCCGAACATGACGGCTTCTATTACGCGCTGCTTCGCAAGCAGGCCTGAGCGCCTGCTGCGCTGGCTGCTGTGCGCGCTGACCGCAGTGCTGGCCTTTGCCGTGCACGCGGACGAGGGCGTGATCCGCAGCGCCGAGATCGTGCCCGGCGACGGTGGCTATGTGCTCAACGCCGACATCGACCTGGAGCTGAACCCGCGCCTGGTCGATGCCATCTCGCGCGGTGTCTCGCTGTATTTCACCACCGAGCTGGTGATCCAGCGTCCGCGCTGGTACTGGCTCAACGCCACCGTTGTCGAGCGCAGCCTCGATTACCGCCTGTCGTATCACGCCATCACGCGCAGCTTCCGGCTCTCGATCGGCAGCATCCACCAGAGCTTCGACAACCTCGAGAGCGCGGTGCGTACCATGCAGCGTGTGCGCAACTGGCAGGTTGCCGATCTCGAAACCCTGCAGGCGGGCGTGTCGCACGAGGTCGCGCTGCGCTTCCGCCTCGACACCAGCCAGTTGCCCAAGCCCTTTCAGGTCACTGCCATCGGCAGCAGTGACTGGAACATCGGCACCGACTGGGTGCGCTGGACCTTCCTGCCCGGGGCGCCAGGTTTCCGATGAAGCGCCTGCTGCTCGTTGCCGCTGCCGCGCTCGCCGGCATCTCGCTGTTCCTGCTCACGTCGGCCAGCGCCAATACCGAACTGTTCGCCACCAGCTACCCCTACCTGCTCGCCCTCAACGGGGCGATGGTCGTGGTGCTGGGCGCGCTGGTCGGCGTACAGCTCCGCCAGCTCTGGCGCGAACACCGGGCGCGTCAGTTCGGCTCCCGACTCAAGTTCCGTCTCGTGCTGCTGTTCGCGCTGATGGGGGTCGTGCCCGGCCTGGTCATCTATGCCGTGTCGCTGCAGTTCGTCGTGCGCAGCATCGAGTCCTGGTTCGACGTCCGCGTCGATTCGGCGCTCGAAGGCGGCATCGCGCTCGGCCAGAATGCACTCGATTACCTGGTGACCCAGGTGCGCGACAAGGCCGACGACATGGTCCTCGACCTGGAAGGTGCGGCGCAGGGCGCCAGCACCCGGCTCAACCGCCTGCGCGAGCAGTCCGGCATCAGCAGCGCGACCATCCTGTCGCCCAACGGCCAGGTGCTGGCCACGGCCTCGGAGTCCGGGCAGAGCCTGATCCCCGATCTGCCGGATCCGGTGGAGCTGCGCCAGGCGCGTCAGGTTCGCCAGTTCCACACCGTGGGCAGCCTGCCCGACGGTCGCCTGGTGATCCGCGTGATCACGCCCATCCCCGTGCGCACGCTGGCTGGCGAGGCGCGGCTGCTGGTGCTGACGCAGCCCGTGCCCGAATCCTTCGGGCGCCACGCGGACGCGGTGCAGGAGGCGTATCGCGAGTATCAGCAGCTCACGCTCGGACGCAGCGGCCTCAAGCGCATCTATACGGTGACGCTGAGCCTGACCTTGCTGCTTGCGCTGCTCGGCGCGCTGGCCTTCGCCGTGCTCATCGCCCGCCGCCTGGCGGCGCCGCTGCTGATTCTGGCCGAGGGCACGCAGGCCGTGGCCCAGGGCGACTTCAGCCCGCGCCAGGC
>JAGPES010000371.1 GCA_018057015.1 Pseudomonadales bacterium
CCTTGAGCGGCGCCGAATCGCCCCTGATCACGGACTCGTCGATCACGACCTTCGTCACGTCGCGTTCCGAGGGAATCTCGTACATGGTCTCGAGCAGCACCGACTCGAGAATCGAGCGCAACCCGCGCGCACCGGTCTTGCGAGCCAGCGCGCGCTCGGCTATCGCGCGCAGGCCGTCCTCGCGAAAATCCAGTTCGACGCCCTCCATGTCGAAGAGCTTCTTGAACTGCCGCGTCAGCGAGTTCTTCGGCTCGGTCAGGATCTGGATCAACGCGGCGCTGTCGAGCTCGTCGAGTGTCGCGATCACCGGCAGGCGGCCGACGAACTCCGGGATCAAACCGTAGCGCACGAGGTCTTCGGGCTCCAGTTCGCGCAGCAGCTGGCTGACGTTCTTGGCCTCGTCCTTGCCCTTGACCTCGGCCGAGAAACCGATGCCGCTCTTTTCCGAGCGGTCGCGGATGATCTTCTCGAGACCCGCGAATGCACCGCCGCATATGAACAGTATGTTCGAGGTGTCCACCTGCAGGAACTCCTGCTGCGGATGCTTGCGGCCGCCCTGCGGCGGAACCGATGCCACGGTGCCCTCGATCAGCTTCAACAACGCCTGCTGCACGCCTTCGCCGGAGACGTCCCGCGTGATGCTCGGGTTCTCGGACTTGCGCGAGATCTTGTCGATCTCGTCGATGTAGACGATGCCCATCTGGGCCTTCTCGACGTCGTACTCTGCCTTCTGCAGCAGCTTCTGGATGATGTTCTCCACGTCCTCACCGACGTAGCCTGCCTCGGTGAGAGTGGTCGCGTCTGCGATCGTGAACGGCACGTCCAGCAGCCGTGCGAGCGTCTCGGCCAGCAGCGTCTTGCCGCTGCCGGTCGGGCCCACGAGCAGGATGTTGCTCTTGCCGAGTTCGACTTCGTCGCCGCGCTGCCGGTCGCCCTCGCGCAGGCGCTTGTAGTGGTTGTAGACCGCCACTGACAGCACCTTCTTCGCATGGCGCTGGCCGATGACGTACTCGTCGAGGATCTGGCAGATCTCGCGGGGCTTGGGCAGCTTGTTCCTCGTGGCATCGCCCGAGGTTTCCTGCACCTCTTCGCGGATGATGTCATTGCAGAGATCGACACACTCGTCGCAGATGAACACCGACGGACCGGCTATCAGCTTGCGAACCTCGTGCTGGCTCTTGCCACAAAAAGAGCAATACAGCAGTTTGCTCTTGTCGCCGCCGCTTTCCTTCGTCATCACCACTCCGCCAGAATCAGCCCATGTTCACCAGGGGTGGCACGGACCGCGCGCTCCGGGCGCGAGCCCTCTACCCCATACTTTCGAGAGTCTAGCAGGACGACACCAAATTGGTACCTACTTGCCCGGTCGACGGTTCAGCACCTCGTCGATGATCCCGTACTCCCGCGCCTTCTCGGGGTTCATGAAATTGTCGCGCTCGGTGTCGCGCGCCACGGTTTCCACCGACTGCCCGGTGTGCTTTGCCAGCAGGGTGTTGAGGCGTTCGCGGATGATCAGGATTTCGCGGGCGTGGATATCGATGTCGGAAGCCTGGCCGTGCGCGCCGCCGCTGGGCTGGTGGATCATGATGCGCGAGTTCGGCAGCGCATGGCGTTTGCCCGCCGTGCCCCCGGCGAGCAGGAAGGCACCCATGCTCGCGGCCTGGCCGATGCACATCGTGCTGACGTCCGGCTTGATGAACTGCATCGTGTCGTAGATCGACAGGCCCGCGGTGACCGAGCCACCCGGCGAATTGATGTAAAGATGAATGTCCTTGTCGGGATTCTCCGACTCGAGGAACAGCAACTGGGCGACCACCAGATTTGCCATGTAATCCTCCACCGGACCGACGATGAAGATCACGCGTTCCTTGAGAAGACGGGAATATATGTCGTAGGATCGCTCTCCCCGCGCGGTCTGCTCGACCACGATCGGCACCAGCCCGAGGCCGGTGATGGTACTGCCGCTTCGCTCGCCGCGCTGATCCATGCGATGTTCTCCTCGTTCAAGGGCCGTGGCGGGGGGCGGGCGGGCGCCGCGCCTCCCCGGGGTTTGTCAGGATTGCGGCTTCTCGGCCGCCTTCGGCGCATCCGCGCGCAGCGCTTCCTCGTAGCTGCAGGGCGTATCCGTGACCGTCGCGCGCTCCAGGATGGTGTCGATGACCTGGTCCTCGAGCACCACCGCCTCGACCGAGGCCAGCTGTTCGCGGTTGCCATAGTACCAGCTGATCACTTCCTCGGGCTCCTCGTAGGTGGACGCCATCTCCTCCACCACGCCGCGCACGCGCGCCGGATCCGCCTTAAGGCCTTCGCGCCGGATCACTTCACCCAGCAACAGACCCAGAGCCACGCGCCGTTCTGCCTGGGCGCGGAACATGTCGTCAGGCAGGATGCTGGCGTCGAAGCGTGCCGCGTCACCGCCGAACTGGCGCAGGGTCTGGCGGCGCAGCGTCTCTATTTCCTGGCGCACCAGCGCCTGCGGAATTTCGACTTCGGTGCGCTCGTGCAGCGCGTTCATGACGCGGGCCTTCACCTTGTTGCGCAGCGCCTGCTTCAGCTCTCGCTCCATGTTGGTGCGCACTTCAGCGCGAAAGCCTTCGAGCCCGCCTTCGGAGACACCGAAGCGAGCGAAGAACTCCTCGTCGAGCTCGGGCAGCTGCTTCCCTGCGACGTCGTTCAGCTTGACCTCGAACACCACCTCGGCACCGCGCAGTTCTTCGGCGTGGTATTCCCCGGGAAAGCGGAGTTCCAGTTTGCGCGTTTCACCGGCAACCATTCCCTCGATCCCGGATTCGAATCCCGGAATCATACGACCGGAACCCAGAACCAGATCGCTGCCCGTAGCCGAGCCGCCCTCGAACTCGGTGCCGTCGCGGCGCCCGGTATAGTCGATGTTGACCTTGTCGCCGGACGCAGCCGCGCGCTCCACGGTGCTCCACGAAGCCTGCTGGTTGCGCAGCACGTCGATCATGCGGTCGATATCGGCCTCGGTGACGTCAGCCACCGGGCGCTCGACGCTGAGCCTGGTGAAATCGATCAGGTCGATCTCCGGGTAGACCTCGAACGTCGCGATGAATTCCAGGTCGCGCCCGCTGGCGAGCGTGCGCGGTTCGATGGTGGGCTGGCCAGCAGGTTTCAGGTCTTCCTGGCGCACGGCCTCGTAGAACGACTGGCTCATCACCTCGCCGAGCACTTCCTGGCGGACTCCGGCGCCGAAGCGCTGCTGGACCACCTTCATCGGCACCTTGCCCTGGCGAAAGCCTTTCAGACGCACGGTTTTCGCGGCCTTTTCCAGCCGGGCAGCCACTTCCGCCTCAACGCGCGCCGCCGGTACGCCAATGGTCAGGCGCCGGCCCAATCCCGACGTTATTTCAACGGAAACCTGCATGTTCAACCTCGCTCAAAAACTGTGACATTGATCATTCACGGCGCGCACAACGCGGCGCCACACAAATCCGCAGCGGCATTCACCAATCCGGCCCGCCGCTCTCGAGCTTCGGACGCCAGGGGCCGGGAGCATCGCCTGAGGGAATGGGCAACCGGATATGGCTCGGAAACACGCCAATCCGTCAATGCGTCCGACGCCCATGAAAGCCCGTCAGGCCCGGAGCGCCAACCGCAAGGGGCGGCATTCTAGCATGGGATCGTGAATTCCGAGAGTCGGGAAAACTCGACAAACCGCCCGTCCGGCAGCCCCTTCACCCGGACTTCGGATGTGGTGCGAAAGGCGGGACTCGAACCCGCACGCCTTGCGGCACTGGAACCTAAATCCAGCGCGTCTACCAGTTCCGCCACTTTCGCACAGCCGGGCCGGGTCATGACCGCTGATTCAGGAGATCCGCG
>JAGPES010000372.1 GCA_018057015.1 Pseudomonadales bacterium
GGCATCAATTTCCCGGAGACGCAGTTCGCGCTCTCCGCGCTCACGGACAAGGACATCGCGGACCTGGAGGTCGCGGTCGGCTTCGCCGACATCGTCGCGCTGTCCTTCGTGCGCAGCGCCGCCGACGTCGCCTGCCTGGAGGACCACCTGCACCGGCTCGGCGCCGGGAAGCTCGGCATCGTGCTGAAGATCGAGAACCGCCAGGCCTTCGAGAACCTGCCGGGCGTGCTGCTGGCAAGCCTGCGCTCGCCGCCGGTGGGCGTCATGGTCGCGCGCGGCGACCTCGCGGTGGAGCTGGGCTTCGAGCGCCTCTCGGAAGTGCAGGAGGAGATCCTGTGGCTGTGCGAGGCCGCGCACGTGCCGGTGATCTGGGCGACGCAGATGCTCGAAGGGCTCGCAAAGAAGGGCGTGCCCTCGCGCGCCGAGGTGACCGATGCCGCCGCCAGTGCGCGCGCCGAATGCGCGATGCTGAACAAGGGGCCCTACATCGTCGAGACCACGCGCTTCCTGGGCGACATCCTCGGGCGCATGCAGTCTCACCAGGCCAAGCGCCGGCCGACGCTTCGCTCCCTGGCGGTATCGCAGAAGTTCTGAGCCCCCCCCGACGGTCTGTGTCGTACCGCCCCGTGACCGTCACGGAAGCTTGCCGCAGTTCGCGTTTCGGGAGCCGGCCCCTGCCTGAACCCCGGATCTTGGGCTACGCTTTGGCGAGATTTCCGGGGAATTCGCCAGCACGCCCTTGCCCATGCGACGCTTCAGGACCACGAACACCGCCGTCACGCTGCGCCGGGGGCTGCTGCCGCTGCTGGCCGCGCTGCTGGCCGCGCCACTCACCGGGGCGCACGCCGCGGGCAAGCAGAACAGCTTCGGCAACGTCGCCGAGGAGGCCCCGCGGTACCGCGTCTACACCTACCGCCAGAAGAATGGCGTGGTGGCGTTCAGCGACAAGGTCCCGGCGCGCCAGTCGTACAGCGTGATGGAATTCTCCTGCTTCGCCTGCAACCCGCACTCGACGGTGAACTGGGGTTCCACGCGGCTGTTCACGCAGGAATTCGCGACCCCCATCGATGTCGCCGCCAGGGCGCACGGCGTCGATCCGGCGCTGGTGCGCGCCGTGATCCACGCCGAGTCCGGCTTCAACCCCAACGCGCGCTCGCGCAAGGGCGCCATCGGCCTGATGCAGCTGATGCCGGGCACGGCCAGCGACATGGGCGTCAGCGACCCGCTGGCGCCGCAGCAGAACATCCAGGGCGGCGTGCGCTACCTGGCGATGCTGCTCGCGCAGTACAAGGGCGACGTCACGCTGGCGACGGCGGCGTACAACGCCGGCCCCGGGGCCGTCGACAAGTACCGCGGCGTACCACCCTTCGAGGAAACCCGGACCTACGTCAGGCGCGTCAAGCTCCTGCACGATCGCTACCGCGGGCAGAGTTGAGCGGGCCCGTGGGTCCGAATTCATTCGGACAGGGCCTACAGCAGGTCCGAATTCATCCGGACATTTGTCCGGCTGAAGCCGGACCCACGGAGCCGCGCCGCGCGACGAACTTGCGCACCTCTTCCGCCCCCAGCATCAGCAGCGCACCAGGCAGCATCAGCAGCCACACTCCCGCCTCCAGCGGGGCCGCGCCGAACAGCCAGTTCCCTGCCGGGGTGTAGACGATCGCGAGGATCACCGCCACCTCTGCCGCGATGCCGACCCAGATCATGCGGTTGGTCGCGAAGCGTGTCGTCAGCGTCGATTTCAGCGGATGACGGCACAGGAACAGGTTCATGACCTGCATCACCACGATGGTCGCCAGGCAGGCCGTCGTCGCCTGCAGGTACAGCGGATCGGTCTTCGCCAGCACCTCGCCGTAGCGCCAGCCGGCTCCTTCCAGCACCAGCCAGAACACCGCCATCGCCGCGGCGGCTTCCAGCACGCCGAGGAACAGGTAGGAACGCGCCAGCAGCCCCCGGGAAAGCAATGGCTCGGCGCGGCGGCGCGGCGGACGGCGCATCACGGCCGGGTCGGGCTTTTCGGCGCCGAGTGCCAGCGCCGGCAGCATGTCGGTGCCGAGATCGACCGCGAGGATCTGGATGATCGTGAGCGGCAGCGGGATGCGGAAGAGCACGAACGCGAGATACGGCACCAGCTCCGGGATGTTCGAGGTGAGGATGTAGGTCAGGAACTTGCGGATGTTGTCGAACACCGCGCGCCCTTCCTCGATCGCATCGACGATACTGGCGAAGTTGTCGTCGAGCAGGATGATGTCCGCGGCTTCCTTGGCCACGTCGGTGCCCGTGATGCCCATCGCGATGCCGATGTCGGCCACCTTCAGCGCCGGCGCGTCGTTGACGCCGTCGCCGGTGACCGCCACGGTCTCGCCCTTCTTGCGCAGTGCCTCGACGATCAGCATCTTCTGCTCCGCCGCGACGCGCGCGAACAGGATCTCCGGCGCGTCGAGCGCCAGCTGCAGCTGCGTGCCGGCGGACATGCGGCGCAGCCGCTCACCGGTGATCACCACCGGATCGGCTCCCCGCACCAGGCCGATCTCGCGTGCGATCGCCAGTGCGGTGTGCGGGTGATCGCCGGTGATCATGATCACGCGGATGCCCGCCTCGCGGCAGCGCGCGATCGCGGCCGGCACCTGTGCGCGCGGTGGATCCTCCAGGCCGACCAGCCCGGCGAGCACCATCCCGGTTTCTGCTGCTGTCCGGCTGAAGCCGGACCCACGTGGCTCTGCCGTGGATCGACAGTGATGTGGGTCGGCATTCATGCCGACAGCTGTCTCGCCGGATGCTGCCGTCGCCATGAATGGCGACCCACAGGCTCCGGCTTCAGCCGGACTCTCGCCGGAGTTCCGCACCTCGCGGTGCGCGAACGCGAGCACGCGCAACCCCTGCCCCGCCATCGCGTCCTGCGCGGCCAGCACGCGCGTGCGCCCGGCCTCGTCCAGCGCAACCACGCCGTCCGGGGTCTGCATGCGGTCGCACACCGTGAGCACGCGCTCCAGCGCGCCCTTGCAGTACAGCACCCGACCGCGCGGCGATTCGCACAGCACCGACATGCGCTTGCGGTCAGTGTCGAAGGGAATCTCGTCCAGTCGTGTGTACGCCTCGAGCATGCCCGCGAAGCGCCGCCCGCAGGCAGCGAGCGCCATTTCCATCGGGTCGCCGAGCAGTTCCACGCCCTGCTCCCCGGCGCTCTCCTTGAGGTCGTGGCACAGCGCCGCATTGGCGAACAGTTCCTGGCCCAGCCGCTGCAATTGCGGCCGCCCGGGCAAGTCGTCGGTGTCGCAGGTCTCGCCGGCCAGCCACAGCCGCCGCACCGCCATGCGGTTCCCGGTCAGCGTGCCGGTCTTGTCGCAGCAGATCACGGTCGTCGAGCCGAGCGTCTCCACTGCGGGCAGGTGGCGCACCAGGGCATTGCGTCGCGCCATGCGCTGCGTCGCCATCGCGAGCGAGAGCGTCACGGTGGGCGCGAGCCCTTCCGGCACGTTCGCCACGATGATGCCGATCGCAAACAGGAAGTTCTCCCAGAACGGCAGGCCCAGTGCCTGGCCAATGAGGAAGAACGCGACACCCACGCCACAGGCGAGCATCGCCACCAGGCGCGAGAGTCGCGCGATCTCGCGCTGCAGCGGCGAGCCGGTGTCGCCCGCGACCTGCGTCAGGTGCGCGATGCGGCCGAACTCGGTGTGCATGCCGGTGGCGTAGACCACGGCGCGCGCCTGCCCCGAGACCACCGCGGTGCCGGCAAGCACGATGTTGCGCGCGAACAGCAGCGATTCCTCGCCGTTCGGTTCGGGCGAGCGGGCCTTGGGCAGCGATTCACCGGTGACGGTCGCGGTGTTCAC
>JAGPES010000373.1 GCA_018057015.1 Pseudomonadales bacterium
TCTCAGCGATGCGCTGTCTGCATTGCCCACGGAAAGATCGATGTCCAAGGTGCTGAGGGCGAGGCCGGGTCACTTCCACGTCGCTGCGAAGCAGGCGCGTATCTCCGTGCAGGCGCTCAAGGTCGGGATGCGGGTCGTGGAACTCGATCGCCCGTGGACCGAGACCCCCTTCGTGTTCCAGGGCTTCCGGCTCGAGAATGTGCAGCAGATAACCGAGGTCGCGCAGTTTTGCCGCGAGGTCGTCGTCGAGTACGACGACGAGCAGTGGATCGCGCCGACCGAGCACGCGGTGCTGGGCACGCCGGTGCGCCGGCGCCAGCTGCAGGCGGCGAATGCCCCGACCATCAGGGCCTACGAGAGCGCGGCGCGCCTGCAGGACGATGCGCGCGCGCTCACGCGCAGCATCATGGACGATGTGCGCCTCGGGCGCATGGTCAACGTGAAGGAGGTCAGGAGCACGGTCTCCGCCGCGGTGAAGAACGTGCTTGACAGCCCCGACGCGGTGCTCTGGCTGTCGCGCATCCGCCACCGCGATGCCTACACCTCCGAACACTGCGTCAACGTCGGGCTGCTCGCGATCAACTTCGGGCGCCATCTCGGCCTCGGCGAGGAAGACCTCAACACCATCGGCATCGCCGCGATGCTGCACGACGTGGGCAAGACGCTCACGCCGCTCGAGGTGCTGAACAAGGAAGGCGCGCTGACGCAGGACGAGTTCGAGCTCATGAAGGCCCACACCACCGAGGGCCGCAATATACTGATGTCGCACCGCAACCTGGGCTACGGTTCGGTCGACGTGGCCTACGGGCATCACGAGGCGCTCGACGGCACTGGCTATCCGCGCAAGCTCAAGGCCTCGGGCATCCCGGAGATGACGCGCATCGTGACGCTGTGCGACGTCTATGATGCGGTGACATCGGACCGCTGCTACCGCAAGGGGCTGCCATCCCTGCGCGGGCTCGACGTGCTGCAGCGTGGGCGCGGCAGCAAGTACGACGAGCGCCTGGTCGATGAATACGTGCGCTGCATCGGCCTTTACCCCACGGGCAGCGTGGTCGAGCTGGCGAACGGGGCTCACGGCATCGTGCTCAGCACCAATTACCGCAACCGTCATCTGCCGCGCGTGCTGCTGGTGCGCGACGAGCACCACGAGCCCTGCGCCGAACGCGTGCTCGACCTGCAGAAACTGTCCGGCCAGTCCGGCATGGCGGGCTGGCTGATCAGGGCGGTGGTGCCCAACGGCACGCACGGCATCCGTATCGAGGAGTACGTGCGCCGCGGCGTGCAGATCATGTAAGCTGCGCCCCCATGGGCATCTACGAACGGCTTTTACTTCCGCGGATCCTTCACCTTGCCTGCGGCATGTCGTCGGTCACCGAGCAGCGGCTGAAGGTCGTGCCGCTGGCGTCGGGTCGCGTGCTCGACGTGGGCACCGGGTCGGGACATAACCTGCCGCTCTACGAACCGGAACGCGTGCAACTGGTGTGGGGGCTGGAGCCCAGTCACGGCATGCGGGATCTCGCCGCGGGCAACGTGGCGCGCTCGCGCGTCGAACTGCACTGGCTGGATCTGCCCGGCGAAAAGATTCCGCTCCACGACCACAGCGTCGACACCGTGGTCCTGACCTTCACCTTGTGCACCATCCCCGACTGGCGCGCCGCGCTGGCGCAGATGCTGCGCGTGCTGAAGCCAGACGGCCGCCTGCTGTTCCTCGAGCACGGCGCGGCGCCGGATGCGGGGGTACGACGCTGGCAGGACCGGGTGAACCCCGGCTGGCGGCGCTGCCTGGGGGGCTGCAACATCAACCGCGACATACCCGCGCTGTTGCGCGACGCTGGATTCGAGATCCTGCGCCTGGAGACGTTCTATCTGCCGGGGGCACCCAGGTTCGCCGGGTACCATTATCGGGGGGAGGCCGTTCCCCGGCGCTCGCCTGCCAGGCGGTAGCCTTGCGCCATCGCGGCATCGATCTGGGCCTTGCTCTTGCCCTTGCCCGCGCATTTTTGCATGTAGGCGTGCATTTTCGCCGTGGGTTGCTTGCAGCGCTTGTCGTCACGCTCGAACTGCCGGGTGCATTCGGCCCAGGCGCTGGTGTGCCGGGTGAGTTTCTCCAGGCAGCTGGGCCCGATCAGGTCCAGCGCAAACGCCGGCGTGGCTGACGCCGCGCCGATCACGCAGGCGAGGGCTGCTTTGCGCAGGTGTGCGAGCGACATGCAGGATTGTCCGCTGTGAAGGTGCGCGTGAAGTATAGACGACGCTTCCCCCGCCAATGCGCGCCCGCGTCGTTTCGGGGGTGCCAGGGAGCAGCGGATTCGCGGTAAGCTTCGCGCCGGTTTCAAATCGTATCGACTGGGGTGGGACAAGTTATGGCGGCGACTTCTGGAAACTGGGCGTACGAAACGGATGTGGTGGTGGTCGGATCGGGTGCGGGTGCGCTGACGGCTGCCGTGCGGGCCCGCGACCTCGGCCTCGAGGTGCTGGTGATCGAGAAGACGGGGCAGTACGGTGGCTCCTCGGCGATGTCGGGCGGCGTGCTGTGGCTGCCGAACAGCCCGCTGGTCGCCGGCGCCGGTGGCTCGGATTCGCTCGAGGAGGGCAAGCGCTACCTCAAGAGCGTGGTGGGCGAGCCCCACCTCGAGAAGCGCATCGATGCCTACGTCGAGCAGATCCCGACCTTTATCGACTTCCTGCACCGCAACACGCACCTGCGCCTGGCGCCGCTGCCGCAGTTCCCGGACATGTACCCCGACAACCCGGATGCGAAGATGCACCGCTGCCACGAGGCCGTGCCATTCCATGCGCGCGCGCTGCCGGACGAGGAGGTGCTGAATCTGCGCCCGCAGCACCCGCAGACCGCGTTGTTCGGCCTGATAGGCTGGACGCCCAGCGAGTCGCTGATCCTGCAGGCACGCGGCGAGGGCTGGCTGAAGGTCGCCATCAGCATGGTCGCGCGCTACCTGCTCGACATTCCGTGGCGTTTCCGCTCGTTGCGTGACCGTCGCCTGGTGCTGGGCGGTGCGCTGGTGGGCGCCCTGCGCCACTCGATGCTCGATCGCGGCATCCCGCTGTGGCTGAACAGCCCCTTCGAGGACTTCATCGAGGAAGACGGCCGCGTGGCCGGCGTCCTGGCGCGCCACGACGGCGTGCGGGCGCGCATCCTGGCGCGCAAGGGCGTGATCCTGGCCGCCGGCGGCTTCGAGAAGAACAATGCGCTGCGTCAGCAGCACCTCGAGCAACCGACCGACGCGGCCTGGACCGCGGGCAGCCCGGGCAACACCGGCGACACCATCGCCGCGGCCACGCGCCTGGGCGCCAGGCTGGAGTTCATGGGCGAGGGCTGGTGGGGACCTACCTTCATCGTCCCCGGCGAGCCGCAGGCGCGGATGCTGATCATCGAGAAGAACCTGCCCGGATCGATCATCGTGAACAAGCTCGGCCAGCGCTTCGTGAACGAGAGTTCCTCCTACACCAAGGTGACCCGCGGGTTGTTCGCGGCCAACAAGCCGGGCGCCGAATCGATTCCCGCCTACATGATCTTCGATGCGACCTACCGCCAGCGCTACCCGATCGGGCCGATGCTGCCCAGCACATTCCAGCCCGATTTCGCGGTGCCGGCTGCCGTCAAGCAGGCGATCCCCCGTGCCATGGACATCCGCGAGCTGGCAGGCAAGCTCGGCGTCGATGCCGAGGGCCTGGCCGCTACCGTGAGCCGCTTCAACGGTTTCGCGCGCCAGGGCAAGGACGAGGACTTCCAGCGCGGCGACACGAACTACGACCGCTACTATGGCGACCACGCCGTGGGTCCGAACCCCTGCCTCGGC
>JAGPES010000374.1 GCA_018057015.1 Pseudomonadales bacterium
GTGCGCGGTGTGATCGAAGGTGACGCGGTGCCGTCGATATTCATTCCGACGCTCGTCGAGCTCTATCGCCAGGGGCGGTTCCCGATCGACAGGCTGGTGCGGTTCTACCCGCTCGACGATATCCAGCAGGCGGTCGCGGATGCGGAGCAGGGGCTCGTGGTGAAAGCGGTGCTGGTACCGGGGAAGGAGAAATCGACATGAAGGACGGATCGCTTCCTGGAGCAACGTTGCGCGGGCGCGGCTGGCGCGGTGCCTTGTTCGGCGTTGTGGCGATTGCGGGTTCCGCTCTCGCGGCGGAGGGGGGCGCTCCGGCCTACGGTCTGGGCGATTGTGTCGCCTGTCACGGTGCCGACGGAATCGGCAAGGCGCAGCAGTACCCGGACCTGCGCGGCCAGAAGGCCTATTACCTCGAGAAGCAGTTGCGGGCATTTCGCAACGGCGAGCGCAAGGATGCGGCGATGAACGCGGTGGCAAGGAAGCTGACGGACGCGGAGATTGCCGGACTCGCCGCCTATTTTTCCATGCTCGAATGACCCGGCCCGGACAGCGGAGGACCTTTCAATGGACACCAGTCACACCTCGCGCCGCGACGTTCTGCTGCGGCTCGCTTCGATGGGCGCGCTTGGCGCGTTCGCAGCATTGCGCCAACGCTCCGCACTTGCGCAAGTCCCGCGCGACGCATCGCTGCACGCGATCAAGGGCAGGGTCATCGAACGCGGCGACGCCGATTACGAATTGTGGCGACAGTCGATGGTCTGGCACAGGTCCAAGCCAGATCGCTATCCGCAGATCATCGTGCAGGCGAAATCCGAACAGGATGTGATCGAGGCGGTCGGCTACGCGGCGCGCAACAAGCTGAAAATCTCCGTCCGCAGCGGCGGACACAATTCCAACGGTCCATCGTTGCGCGACGGTGGCGTGGTAATCGACGTCTCCTCGATGGACGAGATCCGGATCGACGCGAAGAGCCGAATCGCCTCCATCCAGCCCGGCGTGCGAAGCGAGCATCTGATGGCCGTGGCGCGCGCGCAGGGCCTGAGTTTTCCCGTCCCGCACTGCCCCTCGGTAGGTCTCAGCGGTTTCACGATGGGCGGCGGAATCGGCTGGAACTATCCGCAATGCGGTGGCGTGTCCACGTTTTCGATCATGGCGGCGGAGATCGTCACGGCGGACGGCCGCAGGCTCCTTGCGTCCCCGGAGCAGAACGCCGATCTGTACTGGGCCGTGCGTGGCGCGGGCCCCGGCTTCTTCGGCGTGGTCACCCGCCTGTTCCTGCAGCTGTATCCGTTGCCCGGGGCGATCATGGCCAGTTCCTACATCTTTGCGCTCGATCGGCTGGAGACCGTGACGTCGACGCTGGCGAAGATTCGCGATGAACACGATGTCCGTCGGGTGGAACTCATCGTGCTGCTGATGCACCACCCGGAGGCCCCCGCCGACGCCAGTCCGGAACAGTCGAAGATCTGCTTCTTCACGGCGTTTGCCTTCGAGGAGAGCGAGGCCGAGGCGACCGCGATGCTGAAGCCCTTCGCCGATTCGGCGCTCGCGCAGCAATGCCTGGTCAAGATGGAAAACCAGCGTTTTTCGTACGAGGAACTCTACGAGCGATTCTTCGGGCTCGACGATTCTGCCGGCAAGATGGCTCGATACGCGGTCGACAACGTGCTCACCAACGAAGGCGGCCGGACGCTGCACGCGCTGGCGGAGCACCTGCGCGCCGCGCCCGGAAAGGATTGCCACGTGCTTGCGTCATTCAACATGGGGCTGGAACAGAAGGCGGACGCCTGCTTCTCGTGGGCTGCCGACTGTTTCGTCGGATGTTACGCGATCTGGGACGCCGCAGCCGATGATCCGGTGTTCTTCGACTGGCTCGCGCGGTCCCTGCCCATGATGGACCCCTTTGCCGTCGGACACTACGTCAACGAGGTCGAGGGACGTGGTCACCCGGAACGCTTCCGGCAGTGCTTTTCCGCAGCCAACTGGGCGCGCCTGCAGGAGCTGCGCGCCACGCACGATCCGCAGGGCGTGTTCCACCACTACCTGGGGCACAGCTGAGGGGAGGCCGGGGGCCGCGCACCAGGTCGATGCGGCCGTTCACGCCGGCCGCAAGCGATTCAGCCGCGGCCAGGGTCCCGTTTCGGACGCTGCCAGACGACCAGCCATACGCCGAGCGCGATCATCGCCATGCCGGCGAGATGCCAGCGTTCGAAGGACTCGCCGAGGAAGGTCACGGCCAGCACCACGCCGAACACCGGCACCAGGTTGATGAAAATGCTGGCACGGTTGGCTCCCACCAGGCGGTTGCCGGTGTTCCACATCAGCATGGCGGCGCAGGAAACCAGCAGCGCGATCGCCACGATTGCGCTGATGCTGGTGGTCGACAGGGGCACCGGCCGGATCAGCATCGATTCGACGAGGTAGAACGGCAGCAGTACCAGGGAACCGGCTACGATCATCGGGAACAGCGCGCGCGCTGCAGAGAGCCCGTGGGGGATGCGCACGAAGCGGATCGCATACCCGCTGAAGCCGAGCATCGCCACGAGGGCGATCAGGTCGCCGCCCGCGAACTGCAGCCCGGCCAGCATCCGCCAGTCCCCCTGGCAGATCATCACCAGCACCCCGGAGAATGCCAGCGCGATGCCCAGGCCCTGGACAGGACCGAAAGCCACGCCGTAGACCAGCCGCGAGAGCAGCACGGTCAGTACCGGCTGCACGGCGTTGATCAGCGCGGTATTCGTGGCCGTGGTGAAGTTCAGCGCAACCATCATCAGCGTGGTGGCACCAACGACAAGCGTCCCCGCCAGCAGGAACGCGCGCCACTGGGCGCGGTACACGGCCATGCTCGCCCGCCAATCGACGAGCACGACCGGCAGCAGGACCAGAGCGCCCACGACCCAGCGCCAGAACGAAAGCCCCAGCGGCGGGATGTGTTCGTGCACGCCGCGGCTGATCACGTGATTGAGCGCGAGGAAGAACGTGCTCAGCGTGAGCGCGAAGTACGCCAGCCTGCGCTCGCGCGGTGCGGGATCAGGCGCGGACTGCAATGTCGCTCCAGTTCTCGAGCAGGTGGCGCATGCTGCGCGCCGCGAGCGCATGGATGGTAAAGGTCGGGTTCACCGCGCCGCCGGTGGGAAACAGGCTGGCGCCGGCGATCAGCAGGTTCGGCACATCGTGACACTGGCCGTAGCTGTTGGTGACGGACGACGCGGCATCGTGTCCCATCATGGTGCCGCCCATGTTGTGCATCGGTCCGATGTTGCCGGCCCATGCCTCGACGGCGCCGCCCGCCTGCATGACGCGCACGCCCTGCGCGCGCGCACTCTCCCACAAGGCAAGCGATTCCTCGACACAGCTGTGAGCCACTTGCGCCAGAGGAACGCCCCAGCGGTCGGCGCGCTGCAGGAGCGAGACGCGGTTGTCGGCCTGCGGCAGGTCCTCGACCACGCCCGTCATCATCGCGAAACCGCGCGCTGCGCGCCGCATGAACTCATCGAGTGCGGCACCGTGCAGATCGACGCGACTCATCGCGATGCCGAGCAGGTCGTTGGGTTTCATCGCATTGCCGATGTTCCACTGCCAGGAACCGAAAGGCCCCCCGGGGCGCGCCTTGGTGTAGTTGTCCTGGTTGAGCAGTTGTCCGCCGTTCACGCCCATGTGGCACTGTGTCTCCTCGTCCCACAAACCGAAGACGGGGCAGGCGAGGTGGGTCATGATGTGTCGTCCGACTTGGCCGCTGCTGTTGGCGAGGCCATGCCGGTAACGACTGCGCGCGGCGAGCAGCAGTCTGGAGGTCTGCGTCGTGGACGCGGCGAGGA
>JAGPES010000375.1 GCA_018057015.1 Pseudomonadales bacterium
GCCAGCGCAACGGCGACACGACGCTGGTGGAGACCCTGCTGGGCTTCCCCGGCAGCGAACAGGCGAAGGCGCTGGAGGCCAAGGGCCACACCTGGCGCGAGACCGACCAGATCGGCGCCGCCAACGGCATCCGCTTCAACGCCGACGGCACGGTCACCGCGATCAGCGAGCCGCTGCGCCACGGCGGCGGCAGCGCGATCGTGCAGAAGCAGTAAGGCGCGATCTCGCGCCGGGTCAAGAGAGGGCCGTGGGAGCGGCCTCGTCGGAGCAAAGTCTGTGGGAGCGGGCTTGCCCGCGAATATCGCAAGACCAAGCGCCGCTTTCGCGGCCAAGTCCGCTCCCACGGGCGCTGAGCCCGTCGCAGGTCCTCGTGGGGGCTTGCCCGCGAATGGCCATCACTTTCGCCGGCAAGCCGGCGCCCACGACGCGCCAGTCAGACGTCGTTGTCGTTGCCGGGCAGGATCTCTTCGGACGCCGCGCTCGCCTCGACGTCTTCCGCTTCCAGCTCCACCGTCTGCAACCCACGCAGGCGCTCGGCGGCGTTCAGCGCATGCTGCTCGCCGCTGAACAGGTCGCGCTTGAGCACGCCGATCGCCTCCACCCAGGCCGACGAAGGCTCGCAGGCCGATTGCAGCTCGCCGCTACGACACACCGTCAGCGCCTCGCCGTCGAGCGTGAAGTGCACGCCCGGCAGCGGGCGCACGCGCACGGCATCGTCCGCCCGCGCCGCAAAGCGCAGCATGGTGTCGCGCTCGTCGCCGAGCAGGTCGAGGATCAGCGCCGGCAGCGCGTAGATCGGCAGGTCGCCGGTGCGCAGCGGACCGCGCTTGCCGTCGATCACGACCAGCGGCGTGGCCACCATGGTGCGGAACATCTCGTCATCGAAGTCACTGCGGTTGGGCGCGAGCAGGCCGGATTCGGCGTAGCCGCCGTGGTTCCAGCCGAGCGAAGGGAGGTGGTCGCCGAACATGACGATGATGGCGTCCGGGTCGCGCTTGCGCAGTTCCTTGACGAAGCCCATCAGCTCGCGCGACTTGTAATGCACCGTGTTGGCGTAGGCCTGCACCAGGGCGTTGTCGCTGTCGGTCTTGATCACCGCCGGCCGCGCCGAATTGAGCGGGTAGTCGAGGTGGCCGAAATAGGTCAGCACGTAGTTGAACACCGGCTGCGCGCCGCCGAGTTCGGGGCCGACCCGGTCGAGCACCTGGCGGAACAGCGAGGCGTCGCTGAGGAATTCGCCGTTCATGTCGTCGAGCACGAAGTCGCGATCGGACCAGTAGTGCTCGAAGCCCACGCGACGATAGGCGTTGATGCGGTTCCAGAACGGCGCGGCGTTGGGGTGCGAGGCGAAGCTGCGGTAGCCCGCCTCGCCGAGATGCCGCGGCAGGCAGGGCACGTCGCGGCGCAGCCGGCCCTCGAAGAACACGGCGTCGGACTTCACCGGGAAGCCGCACAAGGCCTCGAACTCGGCATTGGCGGTGTAGCCGCCGAACACCGGTGACAGCGTGCGTGCGTTACCCGCCGCCTTCCACAGCTTGCGGAAGGCCGGATCGAGCGGATCGGCCGACAGCCCGGCGGCCTTCAGCGCCATCGGATCCCAGAAGGACTCGAGCACGATCATGTGCACGTTGCGCCCGCCACGCCCGGGGCGCATCGCGCCCGTCTTGAGGAAGGGGCTGGGCTGGCCCGCGCCGAGCAGGCTCAGCGCGTCATCGACCTCGGTCGCCAGCGGCGCCTGACCCCGGCGGGCGAGATTGCGCGCGGTCTCCTGCACGAGGTGGATCGGCAGGCCGCGCATCTCGTAGTTGCCGCGCTGGTTCCACACCCAGTCGCCGAAGCGCGCGTCCAGCCAGGCCGAGGCCGGCCCCGGATGCGCCACCAGCGCCGACACCGCCAGCACGACGCCGCCGAGCGCCGCCCACGCGCGCGGCTGACGCCACGCGAACATCCACAGCAGGCCGGCCAGTGGCAGCGCGAGCATGGCGACGCTGCCCCACAACTGCCAGCCTTCGAGCAACAGGAAGAGGTTCTTTGCGGCGAAAACGTCGTCCGGCATCACCGGACCACCGAGCACGGCGAGCTTGATCGCATTGCCCAGCGTGAAGGCGGAGAACACCACCACCATCGCCAGCGCAAACCGGCCGACGCTGCGCGCCATCAGGAACAGCACGCCGCCGACGATCAGATGGGCGACGAGGTCGCGCAACCAGGCCTCGCGCCCGGGCGCTACACCCAGCACCCATGCGCTGAAGGCCTGCGCAAGCAGGTACCACACGGCGACCAGCCCCAGGGCCACGGCCCAGGCCTGCGCACGCGACCGCTTGCAGACGGACGCGCTCGATTCGACACGCGCAGACTCGGCGGCGAGATGGTCTGCGGAAGCGGACATGGCAGCACTCCGGCGCACATTCAGGAGGCCGGATAATACGCCGGTAACATTCCCGTGAACGTGATCGGCGTCGCCTGTGGCGGCAAACCGACAACGGAAATTGCGACAAGGTTTTTCCGCACGGCGGACGTGCAGCGCCAGGAGTGGCTGCTGGGGCGGCTGCGGCCGCCTGGTTCGCGCGCGGACGGACGTGACGCCGGGTGCCGCGGCACGTTCAGCCGGTCACGCCGTCCCACAGCAGCTTGACCCGGACAACGCCAGCGCCCAGGTCGCGAACGGAAAGAACGGCCGCTCGGGAATCCGACGCAGCAAGCGCAAGCCGAGCCACACACCGCGCGGCACCAGCGGCGGCAGCATGGCCGACATCAGCAGCGTGTCGCGGCAGAAGATCCCGATGCCGACTTAGAACGGCAGCTTGGCAAGGTTGATGGCGGTGACCGCCCAGCGGAGGGCGTCCATCTGCATTGCGCGGGCGCCCGCGCTTACAGGCGGCCGGCGACGAACTGCAGTGCCAGACCGTAGCCCTGAGTGCCGAAGCCGACCATCACCGCCTCGGCGATGTCCGACAAATACGAGTGGTGACGGAAAGCCTCGCGCTTGTGCACATTGGAGATGTGCACCTCGACGAAGGGAATCGCCACGCCCGCGAGCGCGTCGCGGATCGCCACGCTGGTGTGGGTGTAGGCGCCCGCGTTGATCAGGATCCAGCCCACGCCCTCGGCGCGCGCCGCGTGGATGCGGTCGACGATCGCGCCTTCGTGATTGCTCTGGAAACACAGCAGCTCGACGCCGAGCGCCTCGCCCTGCACGCGCAGGCCGTTCTCGACGTCGGCGAGCGTGGTCGAACCGTAGATGTGCGGCTCGCGGGTGCCGAGCAGGTTGAGGTTGGGACCATTGACGACGAGGACCTTGGGCATGGACCGAGCACTCCGGGGGCGTTGGGGATGACGGGGCGCCGAGTTGCGCATCAGGCAGAGCAAGCTGGCACGCCACGTGTTGCGCGGAGCATATCAGCCCCAGCCAGGACCCGGACAGCGCCAACCGGTCAGGCGGTCGTCGGCTGCGTCCCGGCAGCAGCGACCACAGGCGCGCCAGGCGCCAGGGCATGGAGGACCGCGCAGTTGCGTCCGCAGCGTTTGGCCTCGTAGAGGGCCGCGTCGGCCTTCTCGAACAGGCGCGGGACGAGCGGCAGGAAGCCCGTGCCCTCACCTGCCTGCGCCTCACCCAGCCTCCGCGCCTGCGCCGCCGGCGCATCGGGCCCGAACCACGCAACCCCGACGCTGACCGTCACCGATGCGCCCGTCGGGGAGGCGGCATGGGGAACCGACCGCGCCTCAACGGCCGCGCGCAGCCGCTGGGCCAGCGCCAGCGCCTCGACCCCGTCGGCCAAGGGCAGCAGCACGGCAAACTCCTCGCCTCCATAG
>JAGPES010000376.1 GCA_018057015.1 Pseudomonadales bacterium
GAGGTGGCGCACATCATTTCCGGCGGCGAATACCAGGGCATCGAAGCGGCCCAGTTCAGCCGCGGGCAGATCATTCGCCATATAGTCCAGGCGCAGGAATTCCAGCTCGGCCAGTGGCGTGCCGGCGCCGCCCACTACGAGAACATTCATCGCTACCTCCGGTTTTCCGACCGCGGGGCGATCCGCTTTTCAGAACTGCGCCGCCGCACCGCGCCGATCAGTCAGAAGATGCTGACGCAAACGCTGCCCGCGAAGCGTTCGATCGCGCCGTGCCCAGGGCGGCGCTGTATAACGGCTCCGGGAATGCCTCCCGATCGACAGCGAAGGTATAGGCAGCATGGGGCCTGAACGTGCTGGCGGTAAAAGCACTGGTGCGCCATTACGAGGCGATGTGCGCGCCGACTATCGCCACCGCGCAGTACATCCACGAACACGGCCTCTCAGGGCATGTAGGCGCCGCCGCTCACGCTGATCAGTTGCCCGGTGATGTAGCCCGAGAGGTCGGAGGCGAGGAACAGCGCGAGATGCGCGATGTCCTCGGGGCGGCCGAGACGCGGGATCGGCAGGCCGCTCATGTTGTACAGCGTGCCTTCCTCCAGCGCCTTCTCCATGTCGTCGGGCTTGCCCATGGTGTCGAAGCCGAAGCGGTTCCAGAAACTGCCGCCGCCCACTTCCTCGGCCTTGTAGGGCACGATCCAGCCGGGGCAGATGTTGTTAACGCGCACGCCCTTCTTCGCCCACTCCCACGCCAGCGCCTTGCTGAAGCTGTTCACGAAGCCCTTCACGCCGCCGTAGTGCACGATGTTCGCGGCGGCCTCGCCGAGCAGCGAGGAATTCGAGGAGATGTTGATCACGCTGCCGTGTTTGCGTCCGAGCATGTCCTCGGCCACCGCCTGGCAGCAGTTCACCACGCCGTCGATGTTCAACGCGACTTCCCAGCGCCGGCCTTCCTCATCGAACTTCTCGAAGTCCGAGGGGTGAGCGACGCCGCCGGCGTTGTTGACGAGTATGTCGACGGGGCCGAATTCGCGGCGCGCCTGCTCCACCATCGCGTCGACACTGCCGCGCTGCGTGACGTCGGTTTTCACTGCGAGTATCCGCCCCGTCAGCCCCATCTGCCGAGCCTCCTCGGCGAGCTTGCGCCCGGTGGCGTCGTCACGCGAGGCGCTGATCACATTGCAGCCCTCGCGCGCGAATTCCAGCACCAGGCCGCGGCCGATGCCGCCGCTGCCGCCGGTGATGATGGCCGTCCTGCCTGCGAGTCCGAGATCCATGCTGTACTCCTTCCGTTCGTGATTGGTGTCGCGTCAGTCGATCTGCGGTGAAGAAAGGCGCGCGTGAACCGCGCCGTCCACCGGCACCACCGCACCGTTGATGAATTCGGCCGCGTCGCTGGCGAGGAACAGCGCGGCGCGCGCGATGTCCTCGCCGGTGCCGAGGCGCCCGCTCGGCACCTGGCGCGCGAAGCGCGCGAGGCCGTCCTCGAAAGTGCCCAGCCAGGCGCGCACCGGCGGCGTGTCCATCGGGCCCGGCGCGATCGTGTTGGCGCGGATGCCGCGGCCGCCGTACTCGGTTGCGATGCTCTTCATCAGGCTGATCACGCCGGCCTTGGCCGCGCCGTAGACCGTCAGTCCCGTCGCGGCGTTCATGCCGGCGCCGGAGGAGGTCGTCAGGAAGCAGCCCGTGCCCTGCGCCAGCATCACCGGCAACGCGGCGTGGATCGCGTAGTACACCGCGTCCAGGTTCAGCGCCATGATGCGCCGGTAATCCGCGAGGCCCTGCTGCTCGGTCGGGGTGGGCGTGGCGCCGCCGGCGTTGCTGAACATCACGTCGAGGCGCCCGAAGGATGCCACCGCGTGCGCGACCATGGTCTGCACCTGGTCGGCGTCGGTGACGTCGGCCGCGTGGGCCTTCACGCGTCCGGCAGGCAGTTCCTCCACCGCGGTGGCCAGCGCGGCGGCGTTGATGTCGACGGCCAGCACGCGCGCGCCCTCGGCGGCGAAGGCGCGCAGCGAGGCCAGCCCGATGCCGCTCGCCGCACCGGTGATGACGACCACCTTGTCCCTGAGTCCCAGTTCCATGGCGTATTCCTCGTGTGTGTTGTGCTCAGTGTCCCCAGCGCTGCAGCACGCCGCGTCGGCGCGCCGCGATCTGTCCGGCGCGCTGGGCCGGCGTCACGCGCTTCGTGGTGGCGGGCAGGTGGCGCTCGAGCTCGGCGAGCTTCACCTGCGTGCCCTGCGGTTGCGGGTAATGGTCGGCCAGCATCCAGCGGATCGTCATGTAGCCTTCCGCGAAACCCGAGGGATCGATCCAGTTCGCCACCCCGGGGTCGACGTGGGAGACCACGAGGATCAGCTCGCCGTCGTCTTCCAGCGCGGCGTAGTGGCAGTTGGTGCCGCACAGGCGGTTGCGGTAATCCATCGAGGACCACCAGTAGTTGCCGAACTCCACGGCCCAGTATTCGGCCCGCGGCGGCTTTACGCGCACGATCAGCGCCTCGTCGGCGGGAACGGACCAGTAGGCGATCATCGGCTCGCCGCCGGGGGTGGCGTCGAGCGCGTTGTTGTCGAGCTGGCGGTACGAGAGGAAGGTGTTCGGGCGCGCCTTCCACATCTCGATCATGTTCGCCCAGTACTCCACCGACTCGCCGACCCAGCGCGCGGCGACGCCGAGGCCCTCGGCGAGCCGTGGCGCGTCCACCACCGGCGGCGGCGCGGCGTCGCCGAGGCGGTCGATGCGCGCCTGCATCGGCGTTTCGTTCTCCCAGTCGGCGAAGAACTGGCGGAAGGTCACGCGGAAGGTGTCCGGCGTGGTGCGCAGCCAGTTGCCCGGATGCGGGTGCGGGCTGCAGATCAGCTCGAAGCTGCCGTCGGGCTCGATGTGGATGTCCTTGCCGAACAGCGTGTGCGCGACCTTGCCGCCCCATGGCGTGTTGCCGGTTTCCACCGCGGTGACCGCGAAGTAGCGCGCGGTGCCACGGTGGCCGCTGATGCGGTAGGTGTCGGTGCCGTTGATCGGGCCGCCCACGTAGACCGAGTCGGGATTGTCGCCGCCCTGCTTGCGGATCGGGTCGAAGTAGTGGATCAGCTCCGGGTGCAGCGGGTCGTTGTTCTCGAGGTGGAACTGCAGCGCCAGCCCGATGTTCCCGGCCAGCGTGCGGAAACCCTCGGCGCGCGAGAGGTCTCCGCGCGGCACGCCAGGGCGAAACGGCAGCCGCCCGGCGCTCTTCAGCTGCTCGCAGAAATCATCCCAGGCGGCGCCGAGCAGCGCGTCGTCGTTGGTGGTCATGGTGCGGTTCTCCCGTCGAGCCGGATCAGGGTCCTGTCGATCATCGCGAGCTGGTAGGCCCGGCTGTAATAGGCCGGGTCGAGCAGCGCGTCGCAGGCGAGGCCGGCGACGAGGTGGATCAGTTCGTTCGCGGTCGCTGCGGCGTTGGTGCCGGCAGGGATCTGCCCCAGCGCACGCGCCGCCTCCAGATCAGCGACGAAGCGCTCGCGGGTCTGGTCGAGCCGCGCGCGCTGCGTCCGGCGCGCCTGAGGATCCACGGCCGCGAGGCTCCAGAAGCAGAGCCGGATCTTCCACTCCTCGCGCGATTCCGCGCTGAGCGGCAGCACGCACAGCAGTCGCGCGCGCAGCGCCTCCAGCCCCTGCAGTCCTCGCGTGCGACGCGCCTCTCGCGCCACGTAGCGCGCGTTCGCCCAATCGAGCGCGCTCTCGATCACCTCCTCGCGGTTGGCGAAGTAGTGCTCGACGATACCCTTCGAGACGCCCGAGCGCGCGGCGATCTCGCGCATCGTCGCCTGCTCGAGAC
>JAGPES010000377.1 GCA_018057015.1 Pseudomonadales bacterium
CTGCTGACCACGCCGGCGGCGCTGACCAGGCGCTCGACCGGGGAGTCGAGCGCAATGTTCCCGGGCTCGAGTTGGCCGAGCGCACACAGTTCACCCCACGTCGTGGCCTTCTGGCCGAGCGAGTGCTTCACTTCGTGGACGGTACCGGTGGCGAGGCAGCGATAGTCGTAACTGGGCATCGGGGTCTCCTGTGTGCGGGGAGTGGCAATCGCGTAGCGGGGCCCATTTTACGCCGGCGGCGACCGACCGGCAGCTACCCTGCGTGGCAAGGCAAGCCGCTTCGGTTACGATGATCGCGCGTGTCCAGACCAGGGAGATCGGTGCAATGCAAGGCTATTGGCGGGTGGGGGCGATGGTGCTGGGCGTGTTGCTGGCGGCGGCGCCGGTCGCGGCCGCGGAGGAGCGGGGGCTCGACTACAACCTGGTGCGCCTCGAGGCCGATGCGGCCGCCGAGGTGCCGAATGACCTGATGCGCGTGACGCTGGCCGTGGAGCACGACGCGCGCGACGCTGCCGCGCTGCCGCCGCTGGTGAACGCCGACATGCGTTGGGCGCTGGACCTCGCCAGGCAGCGCCCGAAGGTCAAGGCGCAGAGCGGCGGTTACACCACGCAGCCCGAGTACGCCTCGGGGCGCATCGTCGGCTGGCGTGCGATCCAGGAGCTGGAGCTCGAGAGCGAGAACTTCGGCGAGGTCACCGCGCTGGCCACGGATCTGCAGCAGAAGCTGCAGGTGCGCGGCATGGAGTTCGCCCCGACCCGCGCGACGCGCCTGCGCGTCGAGAACGAGCTCACCGCCGCGGCGCTGCAGGCTTTCGCCGCGAAGGCGAAGCTGATCACCACGACGATGGGCGCCGCGCGCTACGAGGTGGTCGAGGTGAACGTCGGCGGAGCCCCGGTCTACAAGTCGCAGCGCGGCGCCGAGATGGCGATGATGCGTGCCGCGGATGCGGCGGCGCCGCCCATCGCCGTCGATGGCGGCACGGCGACCCTGACGGTCACGGTAAACGGCCAGATCCAGCTGCGCTGAACGCCCTGGGGTTGCGCGCTCAGCCGAGCGCGCGCTCTGCGGTTTGCACGGTCTGCAGGATCAGCGTGTTGATGGTCATCGGGCCGACACCGCCTGGCACCGGGGTGTAGGCCGCGACACGCGCGGTGAGCGGGGCCAGCTCGATGTCGCCGATCCCGCCCGGGTGATAACCGGCGTCGACCACCACGGCGCCGTCCCTGATCCACTCGGCGCGGATGAATTCGGGCTTGCCCACTGCGCCCACCACGATGTCGGCCTGGTTAACGTGGTGCGGCAGGTCCCGGGTGCGCGAGTGGCAGATCGTGACCGTGCAGTTGGCGTTCAGCAGCATCAACGCCATTGGCTTGCCGAGGATGGGGCTGCGTCCCACCACCACCGCATGGCGTCCGGCGAGCGGAATCTCGTAGGCCGCGAGCAGGCGCATGATGCCGGCCGGGGTGGCCGATCCCCACGCATGTTCGCCCATGGCCATGCGGCCAAAGCCCAGACAGGTCACGCCATCGACGTCCTTCGCCAGATCGATCGCGTCGAAGCAGGCACGCTCGTCGATCTGTGCCGGCACCGGGTGCTGCAGCAGGATACCGTGGCAGCGCGCATTGGCATTGAGTTGCGCGATTTTCGCCAGCAGTTGTTCCGTGGTGGTGCTCGCCGGCATCTCGACGGCCATCGACTCCATGCCGACGCGTCTGCAGGCGTTCTGCTTCATGCGTACGTAGGTTGCGGAGGCCGGATCGTCGCCGACCAGGATCGTCGCGAGGATCGGCGCCTGCCCGCCGCTGCGCGCGCGGATCGCCGCGACGCGCGTGCTCAGTTCGGCTTCGGTTTGCTGGGACAGGGTCTTTCCGTCGAGGACGATCGCAGGCATTGAGAGGTATTCCGCTGGCGGTGGGTGACAAAGGGCGGGATATATTCGCACCGGCTCATGGCTCGGCCAAGCAAAAGGGCCAAATTCACGCCGGGCCGCGATTGACGCTCGACGGGGTCACCTTTAACATTCGCCCTCCCGTGTCGGGGCCCCCGTGGTTCCGGGGATTCGGGGTATAGCGCAGTCTGGTAGCGCGCCTGCTTTGGGAGCAGGATGTCGGGGGTTCAAATCCCTCTACCCCGACCAATCCGCCGTTCCGAGGCGCGATGTTTGCGATGGTGGCCGTAGCTCAGTTGGTAGAGTACAGGATTGTGATTCCTGTTGTCGCGGGTTCGATCCCCGTCGGCCACCCCATTTACCTTCCCGCATTCTTGCCGCGTCGCGCGCGAACATCCTCGCTCGCGGGGTTGCGGTGGGCTCTCGCTTTCCCCCCCCGGCGACGGTTATTGCGGCAAGCGGATCGCTTCGGGCAGAGGAATCGGCCCCAGCCCGTCGTCAGGTTCCATCGGCATGGGGGCAGGCTCCGCTGGCACCGGCGCGCTCGGGACGGTGCCTGCCTCGGTCGCGGGTCCGAACTGCGGTTCTGGCGGGGCCGGGGCTGGTTCCGGCACGACGGGGCTTGCTGTCGCCGTGGGCGCGGGCTGCGGCTCCAGCGCGGCCGCAGGCAGCGAGCCCGGTTCCGGGACGGTGGCAGCAGCGGCTGGTGTCAGGTTCGGCTCCGGCACCGTCGTGGGCACGGGCTGTGCCGGTAACGCCTGCGGCACCATCGCGGGCGCGGCCTGGGTCGGTGCGGATTCCGGCGGCGTGACCGGGGCGCCCTGCACCGGGCCAGGCCCGGGAGCGGCCTGCACGACGGCCGGTTCCGGCGTCGCGACCGTCGCGGCCGGACCGGGTTCGGGGATTGGCTCTGGTTCGGGGACCGGCTCGGCGGCCTTCGCGGCGCTGCGCATGTCGCCGAGGATGCGATCCACGGCTGCGAAGAAGCGGTTGTAGAACGCCGTGTCGTTGATGGTCTCTTCCGAGACCTTCACCAGCGAGTCGGCGCTCTGGCCGATGGGCAGCGAGATCGAGCCCACGGCGCTCAGACCGACACTGGCGGCACTGCTGCTCTTCTTCAGGTCGTAGGTGCTGAGCACGCCGTTGGCGAACACCGTGCTGCCGCTGACGTCGGGCGCGCACACCACGTTCATCTCGATGAACGTGTTGCGGTTGTCCGCGCTGTTGTAGCCCTTGCGCCCCTTGACGTTCTCCGCGGTGGCCTGCTCTATGAGGTAGCCCTGGCGCAGCAGCGAGCGGCGCGCGCTCTCGCAGGCGGTGGCCGCGTCATCGACGACTTTCAGTTCGAAGGGGCTGTCGCTGGCGAAGCTCTCCGTGGTGTAGACGGCGGTCTTGCTGCAAGCGCCCAGCAGCGCGAGGCATAGCGGCAGGGCGAAGGTCTTCGATGCACGCGTAATAACGGTCATTGGTTCCGCACCGGATGTGCCTGATAAGCCTGCAGATTTCATGGCGCCAGATGATACTACGGTTTGCTGCCGCGCTGTGCCCGCTGTCCCGACGCGAAGCGGGGATGCCGTGGTTCTTTCCGCCGTATAATGAAATGCGCGCGGCCGATTCGTAAAGGCGGCCTATTACCAACGTGATCACGGACGGGCAGTGCATTCCTCCATCGCCGACCTGAATGACGTGCTCGTGGCCGCGGCGGCCTTCCTGCTGGGCCTGCTGCTGTCGGCCCTTGCGCTGCAGGCGCGCGCGCGGCGCGAGCGCATCGGGCTCGAAGCGCTCGCGCGCTCGGCCCAGGTGGAGGCCGCGGCGCAGCAGGCACGGCTCGACGCGGCGCTGCGCGAGGCGGCGCGCCGCGAGGCCGATGTCGCACGCCACGAAACGCGTGCCGAGGAACTGCGCCAGGCGCTGGCCGGCG
>JAGPES010000378.1 GCA_018057015.1 Pseudomonadales bacterium
GGATGTGGCAGGCGCCGTGGGTGGCGAATACGGTGTCTGCCAGAGCCTGCACCGACTCGAACTTCGATACGTCGCAGACGACGCCGGTGACGCCTGCGCCGAGTTCCTGCGTGGCGCTTGCGAGCGCTTTCGCCTCGACGTCGGCTATCACGACCTTCATGCCCTCGCCGAGAAAGGCCTTCGCGAGCGCCTTGCCTATCCCGCTCGCCCCGCCGGTCACGACGGCCACGCGGCCCCTGAATTCCTTCATCGCGGATCACCTCTCGTCAGCGGGTCGATAGCCTTGCACCCTATCGACATCGACGCGGCAAGACAATTAACAAAACGCTAACAATCAGACTTTGTTGCCGGCACTGCCGCGGTGCGCAACACGTGGCAGGTTTCGCGCATCGTCGGCAGGATGAAACGCGACAGCGTGTACGAAAGCTGATGGCAACAGTCGGAGAAGCAGGCAGCAGTCCGGCGTCGTACCCGGAACGGGGAAGCCACCGCCCGCCGTCCGCGGCGTGCTGGTAATCTCGAGGACACTCCGCAGCCACAGGACAGCAGGATCGCAACATGGGTGACAGACGGTTCGACGCGATCGTGATCGGGGCCGGTTTCGGCGGCGCCAGTTGTGCCGGCCTGCTGGCAAGGGCGGGCAGGAAGGTCCTCGTCATCGAGAAGAACAACCTCGCCGGCGGCAAGACCATGAGCCACGCGCGCAAGGGCTTCCGCTATTCGCCCTGGCCGATCATCGCAGCGCCGCTGGAAGGCAGCTGGGCCAGCCGCCTGGTGGCGGATCTGGGCATCGGGGCGCGCGCCCGGCTCGTGAAGGTGGAGGGCCGCTCGATGTACCGGGCGCCGGATGGCAGCTGTGCGCCGTTGCCGTCGAGCGGATCGAATGCGCTCGATCCCGATGTACTGTTCGACTGGCTGCGCGTCCCCGAGGCCGAGCGCACGGCGGTTCTCGCGTTCATGACGAGGCTGAGCCTGATGCCGCCCGACGAGGTGGAGCAGCTGGAAGGCCGGGATTTTCACGGCTGGGTGCAGCCCTTCGGACTACCGGCGTCGGTGCATGCGTTTCTGGTGAGCAACTGCCTGGACGATATGTACATGGTCCCCAGCGACCAGCTCGATTGCGCCGAGGCGATCAGTGGCCTGCAGAAAGTGCTGCTCGGCGGGGGCGGCCAGTTCTGCCTCGGCGGCTGGGGCGTGCTGGCCGAGGCGTGCTGCGCGTACGTGCACGAACACGGCGGCGAGGTGCTGACGGGCACGCGCGTGCAACGGATCCTGATCGAAAACGGTGCCGTCGTCGGCGTGGAAACCGACGACGGTGCGATCCACCGCTCGTCGACGGTAATCAGCAACGCGGGCATCCAGCCCACGGTGCTGCAACTGGCCGGTGCGCGGTTTTTCGATGCGGACTATGCCGGGCGCATCGGGAAGCTGATGCCCTCGCATGCACTGGTCGGCTACCGCTATTTCCTCAGCGAACCGGTGCTCGACTACGGCTACAGCGTGATCTTCTCGAATACCAGCGCGTGGACCCGGCAGCGCTTCGAGGACGCGCACGCCGGCAAGGCGTCGCGAGAAGGCTTCGTGCTCGTCGAGGTGCCTTCGAACTACGACCCCGAACATGCGCCGCCAGGCAGGCAACTGGTGATGAGCGCGTCGATGTGTCCGGCCGACCCCGAACTGGGTCGCGACGACGTCAAGGCGTGGGCCGATGCCGGCGAGGCGATCCTGTTCGCGACGCATCCGGAACTCGCGAACCGGATCGATGAAAAGGTGCTCTACACGGCAAGGAGCGTCTCCAATGCCACGCGCGATCCTGCGGTTCCCGGAGCCGGCGGCGAGACCATCGGCATCGCGCAGATCGTCGGTCAGACGGGCCGTGGCAAGCCCTCGATCAAGACCCCGGTCGAGGGCCTGTGGATCGTCGGCTGCGATGCCGGCGGCACCGGCGTGGGCACGCAGCAGGCGATCGAGTCGGGTTATGCGGTGGCGGAAGCGGTACTGGGTTGAGTTCTCCCGCCGCCGCCATGCGGCTGCCGCCCTGCTAAGCTGGTCCCCAGCATATGACATGACGGGCAGCGAGGCAGTGCGGGTGGCAAGTCTGGTGTTCCTGGAGAGTTTTCGCATCGCAGCCGGCGAACCGCGAGGACGCGTGCGCATCGAGGCGACCGTCGCCGAGGCCTGGGGCATCGTGCACGCGCACGGAGGCGTGGTGATGGCCGCCATGCTCCAGGCCGCGGAAATGGCGCTGGGACGCACGGATTTCCTCATGGCGAGCGCCTCGGCGATGTTCTGCAGACCCGTGCCCTGCGGACCGGTGGAGGTCGAGGTGGACATCCTTCGCAACGGCCGCGGCGGCGCGCAAGCGCTTGCGACGCTACGCTGCGCGGGTGACGGCGATCCCGCGCCCAACGCGGTCGCAACGGTGGTGTTCGCGGCGGCGACCGGCGGGTGGCCGGCGCACCACGGCCTGCGCCGCCACGCCGGGCTCACGGCCCTGCCGGACGTGCGCGCGCCGCGCTTCGGCGTCGATTCCGGCGGCCGCGCCCTGATGCCATTCTTCGAGGAAACGGACTGGCGCGCGGCAGCCGAGCAGCCTGCGGACCCGCATCGGCGCCTCGCGTGGTTCGCCTTCCGCGAGCCGCCGCTGCGCGCGGACGGCACCTGGGTACCGGCAATGCTGGCCGTGCCGGGCGATGCGCTGGGCCTGGCGGCAGTGCCGCCGGTGAGCGCGGTCATGGGGCCGCTCCTTTCGCCGTCGCTGCAGATATCAATCGAGTTCGCGGCGCCCGCGCGCGGCGAGTGGATCGGCATCGATTCCCGCTGCCACCACTGCGAGGGTGCGATCGCTTCCGGCGTGGCCACGCTGTGGAGCGCCGACGGCGCGCTGGTGGCCACCGTGGGCCAGAGTGCACTGCTGCGCAAGGCGCGGGGCTAGAGCGGCGTCTGGCGGCATTGCTGGCGACGGCGGTATCCCGGCAAGGCACCAGTCGGCATTCATGCCGACCCACAGGAATGCCGGATCACGGCAAGGCACCAGTCGGCATGAATGCCGACCCACAGTAATGCCGGACCACAGGAATGCCGGACCACAGGAGTCACCTCATGTACTCAACTCCCGACGTCGAGGCACGGCTGGCCTCGCTCGAAGTCCGGCTCACGGAACTCGAGGATCGCGAGACGATCCGCAACCTGATCGCGAGCTACGGCCCGCTCGCGGACGGCGGCGATGCAACAGCCACCGCGGCGTTGTGGGATCCCGAGGGCGTCTACGCGGTGGGCGGCTTCGGTGACAACGTGGGGCGCGCCGCGATCGCCGCGCTGATAGAGGCGCCGACACACCGCGGCATGATGGCCATGGGTTGCGCGCACGTGCTGTCGCCGGTGCAGGTGGAGCTCAGCGGCCACACCGCGATCGCCATCGGCTACAGCTGTGTCTTCCTGCGCCGCGATGCCGTGTTCGAGGTGTTCCGCGTTTCGTCGAATCGTTGGGAATTGCGCAAGTCGGACGGTCACTGGCGCGTGCTGCTGCGCACCAACCGCCTGCTGGACGGCGATGAAGCGGCGCGGGCGCTATTGCACCGCGAAGCGCAGGACGGCGAATACCCCACCGAGCGCTCGCGTTGATGCCGGCCATCGAGGCTCCGGCTGGTTGCCATGATCGCGTCCATCGCAAAGCGCGCCGTCGGCGGCCGCGCCGGGAACCGAGCGCATCACGCCTCGCTGTCGGTCTTCCACACACACGCCGACGAGCGGCTCAGTGCAGGGCTGCGGGCGAGCAACAGCTGCTTTTTTTCCGCCTCCCTGAATAC
>JAGPES010000379.1 GCA_018057015.1 Pseudomonadales bacterium
GCACGCAAAAGCTGGGATTTTAACGGTCTTCGGGGTGCAAGGGACAGCGAGCTGGCCGGCGGACACCGTCATGTGGAGGCGGATGGCTGTGGGGAGCGGGCCTGCCCGCGAACAGCGCGCGCTCAAGCACCGCTTTCGCGGGCAAGCCCGCGCCCTCGGGCGCTGCGCAGGAAGGCCGCCATCAGAATCAGCAGCGCAAGGCCCAGCGCCGGCCAGTCGCCCCAACGCGCATAAGGGGTGAGCCCTTCGTAGCCCTGCGCCTCAACGCGCAGCACGCCACGCTCGAACTCGGGCAGCACGTCGCTTACCCGCCCGTCGGGCTGCACCAGCGCGGTCATGCCGGTGTTGGTCGAGCGCAGCATCGGCCGCCCGGTCTCGAGCGCGCGCACGCGCGCGATCTGCAGGTGCTGGGGCTGGGCAAGCGAGTCGCCGTACCAGGCGAGGTTGGAGATGTTGAGCAGCAACGTAGCCGCGGGCAGCGCGCGGATCAGCTCGGCGCCGAACAGGTCCTCGTAGCAGATGTTGAGGGCGACCTGCTGGTCGCCGAAGCGCATCGGTGGCTGGTCGGGCGCGCCGCGGGTCTGGTCCGACATCGGGATCTGCGCGAGCTTGTAGAACCAGCCGAAAAGCGGCGGCGAGTATTCGCCGAAGGGCACCAGGTGCTGCTTGGCGTAGTACTGCGCCGGCGCGCTACCGAGGCTGACCGCAGCGTTGTAGATGTGCCCGGCCTCGTCACGGCGGAACACGCCCATCACCAGGTCGCCACGCACGCCACCCGCGAGCCAGGCCAGCCAGTCGAGATAGCCCTCGGGCAGACGCTCGAGCAGCGTGGGCAAGGTGGTTTCGGGCAACACCACCAGGGCCGGGGGCCGGGGGGCGGAGAATGCCTCCCGCACGAGGTCGCTGTTGACCTGCAGCACGTCGGCGAAGCGCTGGGGGTCCCACTTCAGGCCCTGCGGGACATTGGTCTGCACCAGCGCGACCTGCAGCGGCAGACCGGTCGGCGCGGTCCACGCCCTGCCGAGCAGGCCCGCGCCGCCGGCGAACAGCACCGCCACCGCCAGCGCCGGCCGCCATACCTGACGCGGGCGCGACCAGTCGGTACGCGGCGTGAAGGCGATCAAGGCGGCGACGAGGGCCACCAGGCCGCCGACGCCATACACACCGATCACCGGCAGCAGGCCGCCGAGCGGACTCGGCGGCGTCTGCGAGTAGCCGATCGCGAGCCAGGGAAAGCCGGTGAAGAGCACCCCGCGCAGCCATTCGGACAACAGCCACAGTGCTGAGAAGAGCGCGGCGGAACGCATCGGCATCGCCGGAGACGCCGGCCCCGTGGGAGCGGGCTCGCCCGCGAACGTCGCCCGCTCGGACGCGGCTTTCGCGGGCAAGCCCGCTCCCACCGTGCAACCACCCGCCCCGCCAGGCGGCGCAGACCGCGCGCCGATTCGGCGTCGCAGGCCGATGAACGCGGCCCCGACAAGCCCCGGATAGAGTGCGAGGTAGGCGCAGAACAGCGCGATCGCGAGCCCCGCGAGCGGCGCCGGCATGCCGCCGTAGCGCTCGAGGGCGACGTACAGCCACGACACGCCGCCAATGAAAGCGCCGAATCCCCAGGCGAAGCCGAGCGCGAAACCCTCGCGCCAGCGCGCCACGCCGCCGAGCAGCCAGGCCAGCGCGCCCAAGCCGAGGAAGGCGAGCGGAAAGAGATCGAAGGGCGCGAACGCAAACACCGACGCGCCACCCGCGAGCAGCGCAGCCAACAACCGACGCGCCATCACTCCTCGACGACTGCGGGCTTGGGCAGGCGCTCGACCACCAGGGTGTGCACCCGCCGGCTGTCGGCGCGCAGCACCTGGATCTTCAGGCCTTCGAGCTCCACGGCCTCGCCGCGCTTGGGCAGGCGGCCGAAGTGGCGGATGACGAGGCCGCCGACGGTGTCGTATTCCTCGTCGCTGAAGTGGGTGGCGAAGGCCTCGTTGAAGTCCTCGATCTCGGTCGTCGCCTTCACCCGGTAACGCCCGTTCTGGTCGAGCCGGATGCTGTCGCCGACCTCGTCGAAGTCGTATTCGTCCTCGATGTCGCCGACGATCTGCTCGAGCACATCCTCGATGGTGACCAGGCCGGCGACGCCGCCGTACTCGTCAACCACGATCGCCATGTGGTTGCGCGACACGCGGAACTCGCGCAGCAGCACGTTGAGGCGCTTGGATTCGGGCACGAACACCGCGGGACGCAGCATGTCGCGCAGGTCGAACTCGCGCCCGGCGAAGTAGCGCAGCAGGTCCTTGGCGAGCAGGATGCCGGCGACGTCGTCCTTGCCGTCGCCGATCGCGGGGAAGCGCGAGTGGGCGGTGTCGATCGCGAAGTTGGCGATCACGTCGATCGGGTCGTCCAGATGCACGCAGTCCATCTGCGCGCGCGGCACCATCACGTCGCGCACCTGCATGTCGGACATCTGCAGGGCGCCTTCGATGATGGTGAGGGCGTCGGCATCGATCAGGTTGCGATCGAAGGCCGAGTGCAGCAGCGCGAGGAGTTCATCGCGATCTTCCGGCTCGCGCGAGAGAAGGGCCGAAAGTCGCTCGAGCAAGGACGGTTTAGGGGGAATGTCCATTTGGGGGTCGGAGTCTCCGCATCAGGCGCCGGCGCCGGCAGGTGCGGCGCCGCGCGGGCGTTCAGGCATAGGGGTCGGCGTAGCCGAGGGTACGCAGGATCGAGGTTTCCAGCGCTTCCATTTCGGCGGCCTCGACCTCGTTCTCGTGATCGAAACCTTGCAGGTGCAGCATGCCATGCACGACGAGGTGGGCAAAGTGCGCCTCCAGGGTCTTGCCCTGGGCCGCCGCCTCGCGCACCACCACCGGCACGCACAGCACGAGGTCGCCGGCAAGCGGGCCGTCCTCGGCCTGATCGGGAACGCCGGGCAGTTCCTCGCCCTCGGCGTAGGCGAAGGTGAGCACGTTGGTGGCGTAGTCCTTGCCGCGATAGTCGCGGTTGAGGCTGCGCCCCTCGTCCTCGCCGACGAGGCGGACCGTGACCTGGGCATCGCGCCGCAGCGCGGCCTGGGCCCAGCGCCGGATGTGGTTCTTCTTCGGCGCGTTCGCCTTGTCGTCGCCCTCCACCGCCTTCTGCACCGCGAGCTTGAGCACCGGCGGATGGACGATCTGCGGCAGATCGAGCGGCTCGAGGAAGGCCATGTCGTGATGCACGTCCACGCGCAGGGTCAGCAGGTTGCAGGCGCCCGGCTGCAGCGACAGCATCGGCACCGCGGCCTCGTCGTCGGCATCGGCCTCGATCTCGAGGTCGCCCCAGGCGCGCTCGGGAAAGGCGAGCAGCAGCTTGCGGCCATCGCCGAAGTCGATCTCGAGGCGCTCGGCCTTGAGCCGGGTCGCCTTGCCGTCGGCGTCGATGGCGACGATCTTCGGCCGCTTCGTGGTCGTGGCGGCTCCGGCCGCCTGTTTATTCCCCATCTTCGGCATCCTGTAGGTCCTTGTCCTTCGCTTCCGTGTCCTTCGCGTCCTTATCCTGCTGGTGCTGGGCGCGGGCCGCGGCCTTGGCGCGCTCCACGCGCGCGGCCTCGAGGTCGTAAGCTTCGACGATGCGCGCGACAAGCGGATGACGCACCACGTCTTCCTTGTTGAATTCGGTAATGGCGATGCCGCGCACGTCGGCCAGCACCGCGCGCGCTTCCTTGAGGCCGCTGCGCTGGCCGCGCGCCAGGTCGACCTGGGTGAGGTCGCCGGTGACCACGGCCTTGGCGCCGAAGCCGATGCGGGTGAGGAACATCTTCATCTGCTCGGG
>JAGPES010000380.1 GCA_018057015.1 Pseudomonadales bacterium
AGGAGACCGGGAAGCCGTGCACCGGCGCCCCGAGCCGGGTGTGCCACAGCTCCTTGCCCGACTTCACGTCGAAGGCCCTGAAATAGCGGTCGACGTCACCCACGAACGCGAGGCCGCCCGCGGTGCTCAGCACCGAGGTGAGAAACATCGCGCGCTGGCGGTGACTCCAGTTCTCCTTCATCGTGCGCAGGTCGAAGGACGTGAGGCGGCCGAGCATGCCGTTGCTCCCGGGCATCTCGTAGACGCGCGATTCGCCGCCATAGCCGCCCTGCCCCTCCTCCATCTGCACCTTGCGGCCGACCAGGTCGACGCAGAGCTGGTGCAACGGAATGATCAGCGACCCGATTTCGGGACTGTAGGCGGTGGATTGCCAGTTGTGCCCGCCGTAGACGCTGGGACAGACCGACACCGGCTCGTCGATTTTCGCGTCGATGATGTCCTGCCGGTAGCGCAGGCGCCCGGTGCTCCTGTCCAGCGGCTGGAACACGTTCTGGTACATCGTCTCCGTGAAGTCGATGAACTTGCCGTTGCCGCGATCGAGCTTCCAGAGGATGCCGTCCTTGCCTATCGTGACCAGCAGCGGCTTGCCGTCCAGATCGACCAGCACGCGTTCGAAGCCGACTTCCATGTCCAGCGTCTCGCCCGGGATGTGCTGGTAATACCAGGCGATGCGTCCCGATTTCGGGTCGATCGCGAGCGTGGAGTTGGTGTACAGCGCGTCGTCCAGCACCGACATGTTCCTGCTCGCCGCGACCCACGGCTTGGCCTGCGAGGTGCCGACGTAGTAGAGCTTGCGCACCGGGTCGTAGCTGCCGGCCATCCAGATGTCGCCCCCGGCGCGAAATTGCGGCGCGATCTTGCCCCAGCTGGCGTCATTGGGATCGCCGGGCAGCGCGATAGTGGACGTGCGCCAGAGTTCCCGCCCGGTGTCGGGATCGTGGCCGGTGACGAAGCAGCCTTCCTTCTTGAAGCGCTCGCAGCCGTTGATGCCGCTGATGACCACGCCCCCCGCGACCACCGGACCGGCGGTGTGCGTGTAGCCCTTGCTGTAGTCCGCCTTGACCGTCTTCCACACCTCATTGCCCGTGCGCGCGTCGACCGCGACGATCGCCGCGTCATAGGTCGCGAGGAAGAGCTTGTCGCCGTAGATCGCGATGTTCTTGGTCGGGCCGCCCAGGGTCTTGGACTCCGGCGGGAACGTGTGCGCGTACTCCCAGATCAGTTCCCCGCTCGCGGCATCTACAGCCTGCAGCACGTTGCCGGGGCTGGTGAGATACATCACGCCGTCGTGGACCAGCGGCGTTCCCTGGTTGCTGCCCTCGCGCATCGTGAGCACCCAGGCAAGCTTCAGGTCGCCCACGTTGTCGCGACTCACCTGCGCGAGCGGGCTGTAGCCCTGGGCATCCTCGGTGCGCCGCCAGCTCAGCCAGTCCCCATCCGGCGGGTTGCGCAACATCGCCTCGCTCACGGGAACGAAGTTCTTCACTTCCTTGTTCACGAAGCCGTGCGCGCGTTGGGCCGCGCCGGCGATACTGCCGGCACCCTGCCAGCTCTCCCACTTCGTCGCGCCCGGGGTTTGTGCCAATCCGGACTTGACACCGGCCCACTTGTCGCCGAGCGCTGCGAGCCCGACCTCGATGGCGGTGTCGGCGCGCAGTTCCTGCGCACCGGCGGGGGCGCCATTGACCTGGAGGACATAGGCGGTGATCGCGAGGTACTCGGCCGTGCTGAGCGAAGCCGGAGCCCCTGCCGGCATCAGGTTGCTCGTGTAGCCGATCAGATCCGCGCTCGTACGCCGGCCCCATTTCGCAATGAAACCCGGGCCGGCGAGCGGCGAGCCGTGCCCCGTGCCCTGCAGGGTCAGGTGGTGGCATTCGGCACAGTACTGCGCGTAGCCGCCCTTGCCGCTGGCGGCCTGGGCCTCCGTGTACACACCGTCGATGGCAAACGCTTGCGTCGCAAGCGTGGTTGCGACCAGGGCGATCCCCGGCAAAAGGTTGTAAACGCTGCAACGCGCCATGACAGCACCCTTATTTGAATTACATTCAACTATACATCCCCGCGCCAGCCGCGTAAACACGCCGCGATCGAGACGCCGGCAGCGTGGGCCGGTCGACCATCGCGTTGGGGCCGTCCGCGACACCGGCACAATGGCCATCGTGTACCATGAAACCTTTCGCAACAACGACGCCCGGCGACACGTGAACCACAATTTCCTCGTCCTCAGACGCCCCGGCATCGACACCTACCAGGAGCCCGTGGTCTACATGCGCTCGGACTGCGACATCTGCCGCGCCGAGGGCTTCAGCAGCCAGAACCGCGTGCAGGTCGCGGTCGGAGACCGGCACATCGTCGCCACCGTGCACATGGTCACCTCCGACATGCTGCACCACAACGAAGCCGGCCTTTCCGAGGCCGCCTGGCACCTGCTCGGCGCCACCGACGGCGAGCACGCGCAGTTCAGCCACCCCGCGCCGGTCGAATCGATGAGCTTCGTGCGCGGCAAGCTTTACGGCAACCGCTTCAGCGAGGACGCCGCGCGCGCGGTCATCGGCGACATCCGCGACGGCCGCTATTCCGACATCCAGCTCGCCGCTTACGTCACCGCCTGCGCCGACGCGCTGCTCGACACCGCCGAGACGATCGCGATCACGCGCGCGATGGTCGAGTCGGGCCAGCGCTTCGACTGGGACCGCACGCCCGTGATGGACAAGCACTGCGTGGGCGGCCTGCCGGGCAACCGCACCACGCCGATCGTGGTCGCCATCGCCACGGCCTGCGGGCTGCTGATGCCCAAGACCTCCTCGCGCGCGATCACCTCCCCCGCGGGCACCGCCGACACCATGGAGACGCTGGCGCCGGTGGCGCTGTCCTTCGAGCACATGCGCAAGGTGGTCGAGCAGGAAGGCGGCTGCATCGCCTGGGGCGGCTCGGTGAGCCTGAGTCCCACCGACGACATCGTGATCCGCGTCGAGCGCGCGCTCGACCTCGACAGCGAGGGCCAGCTGGTCGCCTCGGTGATCTCCAAGAAGGTGGCGGCGGGCGCCACCCACGTGCTGATCGACATGCCCGTGGGACCGACCGCGAAAGTGCGGCAGGAGGACATGGCGCGGCGCCTCACGGCGCAGCTGGTCGAGACCGGGGCCGCGCTGGGACTGCAGGTGAGCGTACTGCAGACCGACGGCACCCAACCCGTGGGGCGCGGCATCGGCCCGGCGCTGGAAGCGCGCGATATCCTGCAGGTGCTGCGCCGCGAAGCGGGCGCGCCGCGCGACCTGCGCGCGCGCTCTCTCACGCTGGCCGGCGCGCTGCTCGAACTCGGCGGCGCGGCTGCCCCCGGAGAGGGGCTCGCGCGCGCCACCGCGACGCTGGACTCCGGCGCCGCATGGCAGAAATTCCGGGCGATCTGCGCCGCCCAGGGCGGCATGCGCGAACCTCCGCTCTCGCGCTACCAGCATCCTGTCATCGCCCGGCGCAGCGGCATCGTCGCGCACCTCAACATGCGCAGCCTGGCCAAGGCCGCCAAGCTCGCCGGCGCGCCGGTCGACCAGGCCGCCGGCATCGAGATGCACGTGCGCCGCGGCGAGGAGGTCGAGCGCGGACAGCCGCTCTACACCATGCACGCCGACACCCGGGGCGAGCTGCACTACGCGCTCGAGTACCTGGAGTCCCACCCCGAGACGCTGAGCCTGGAGGATCCGGTACGGTGAGATGCACGCTCGACCTGCGTCGCGACGCGCTCGGCGACGCGGTGGCGGCGCGACTGGGCTGGCCGCGCGTGGACCACGAACTGCGCC
>JAGPES010000381.1 GCA_018057015.1 Pseudomonadales bacterium
CACCATCTGTACGGTCAGCGTGATAGTCGAGACGATATCCTGGTGGCTCAGGCAGCCGCCGAAGGCTTGCTCGAGCGACAGCGCCGCCCGGATCCTGCACTGGCTCCTCGATTCGTCGATACTGCGACTGGGTGCGGACGCCTGAGCGTGTCCGCGGGCGGTTGGAGGACGAAGGCGAAGAGGCCCGTCGCGCGCGGCGCAGGCGAAACCGGATTGGCGCCCTGCAGCGAGCCGGGTGCAAAGCGTCATCATTGCTGATCGAACGAGGAGGTCTTCGCCGTGCATCGCGTGATTGTCTGGGGGACGGGCTTCGTCGGGAAGGCAGTGCTGAAGAGTCTGCTCGGCCACCCGGCGTTCGAGGTCGCGGGCGTCGTGGTGCACGATCCGGCGAAGGACGGCCGCGACGTGGGCGAGATCGTGGGCGGACCGCGCACGGGCATCATTGCCACGCGCGACGCGCAGGGCGTACTCTCGCGTGCGGCCGACGCGGTAGCGTACTTCGGGCCCAACATGATGCACGCCGAAGCCAACATGGCGAACATCGAGGCCTCGCTGCGCGCCGGCAAGAACGTCGTCGACACCAGCATGGGGATCTTCCATTACCCGCCGCTCGTGCCGGCGCCGTACCGGGACCGGATCGCGCAGGCCTGCGCGGCGGGCGGGACTAGTTTTCTCAGCAACGGCATCGACCCGGGTTTTGCGAACGACCTGTTCCCGCTGACGTTGCTGGGACTGTGCGGGCAGGTCGAGAGCGTGCGCACGACCGAGTTCATCGACGGCGGCAGCTACCCCGACCAGGCGAGCCTGCGCATGATGGGGCTTTACTCGAGGATGGACGACAAGCCGCCCCTCGAGGCCAATCCCGGCATGATGACCGGGATCTGGGGCGGGCCGCTGTACATGATCGCCCAGGCCGTGGGCGTGCGCATCGAGCGCACGCAGGAGAACTACTCGCGTTGGACCGGGACGCGCACCGTCGAGTTCGAGCACGGCCGCGTCATGCCGGGCGAAACCGCCGCGCACCGCATCGAGCTGCAGGGCATCGTCGAGGGCCGTGCGCGCATCATCATCGACCACGTACACCGCCTGTACCCGCAAGCCGCCCCCGACTGGCCGCGGCCGCGGCTGGACGAGGTCCACGCCAATCGCGTCGAGATCATCGGGCGCCCGAACATCGTCCAGGAGACGGTCTTTTCCGACGCGGACACGGGTGATGGCAACGGCGGCGGCTGCCTCGCCACCGGCATGCGCGTCTTCAATGCGATCCCCGCGGTGTGCGCGGCGCCGCCCGGCATCCTGTCGGCCCTCGACCTGCCGCTCATCGCGGGGCGCGGCGTGATCCACGAGGACGGATTCCGCGCACGGACGTGAGGCGCCGACAGCGACACCCGGCTGCCGCGGCGAGATCGAGCGCAACGCGAGTGATCCGGCCCGTGGCTCGGTCGCGTAATTGAAAGATCTGTCACTGTTCCCCGCAACGGGGCTGTGCGCGTCCATCGCGCTTGCCGGTGTGCCGGCGGCGCAGGCCGCCGAGGAAAAGGTATCGCTGGTGCAGAAGGCGACCGACGTGGAGGCCGACAACGGGGTGATCCACGCCATCGACACCGTGCTGCTCCCCGTTCAACCCTGACTTGCTGATGCAAGGGTCTCGACTACGTGGGGGGGCGCAAGCCCCCTTTTTTTTCGATCCCGCTACTCGCTGTCCCCCGCATCTGCTCGGCGCGCGCGCCACCTCAGGCGCCTGCGCCCGCCAGATTGCAATCTGCTCGCGCTGCCCGGACCGGGCGACGCCTGCGATCGCGGTGCCGGCGGTTGCCAGCAAGGTTTTGTTGCTGCATTCTCCGGCCCTGGCACACGGCCGCCCGTGTGGCCTGCGTACAAAACCTTCACAACACAGACGGAGACAGGCGATGTTTTCTCACGTAATGGTCGGAACCAACGACCTCGACAGGGCCAGGACCTTCTACGATGCCGTGCTCGGCACCCTTGGCGTGCCGCCGGCGATGGTCGACGGCAACCGGATCTTCTACTTCGCCAACGGCGGCATCTTTTCCGTGTCGCTGCCGATCAACGGCCAACCCGCCACCTGCGCCAACGGGGGCACCATCGGCTTTGCCTGCAGTTCGCCGCAGCAGGCCGATGACTGGCACGCGGCCGGTATCGCCAACGGCGGCACTTCCTGCGAGGACCCGCCGGGCGTGCGCGAGGGCGGCATGGGCAAGATGTATCTCGCCTACCTGCGGGATCCCGACGGCAACAAGCTCTGCGCCCTGCACCGGATGGGCTGAGAGCATCGGGTCCGGTCTCACGATGGCAGCGGGTTGCCGCTGGTCAGTGCCGCGAAGGCCTCCTCCCAGTAACCGGGGCCGGCTGCCTTCGCTTTCAGGATGACCGGATCCGTTTCCTGCAGTTCCCTGACGCAACTGCGATAATTCGCCGTCTGGTACTGATGCATGGTGCCGCCATGCTCGTTCTTCACGGTCGAGAATGCGTCACGCTCGATCAGGAGGTCTAGCAACACCCGCGCGACGTTCGGACTGGCCATCTTTGCCTTCAGGCCGAACTTGCGCACGGCCACCTGCACCTTGTCCTCCAACAGGAGCTTCAGCTCTCCGTAAGGCCAGTACCTCGGCACCATGTTCAGTTGCTCGGCCGCGTTCGCGACGTAGTAAGCGAAAACGTGCTGCTCCAACCCGGAAAGATTCATCCTGCTGACCCTGCACAACGTTGAAAGAAACCGGCACGCCCCTGCCCGCGGTGGCCTTCACTGGCCGTGAGCCGGCCCGGTGGCCGCCCGCCCATTGTATCCGTTCAACAATGTTGTTCAAGAAGATTGCTGGCGGTGAAGTATCCGGTTATCCTGCCCGGCCACCCGGGGTCGTGAGCGGGCAGTTCGGGTTTGCGGCGAATACGGCGGACCTTGCTGGTAACGGGCGACCTGTTGTTGTCGCGAGTCTTAGGGAGTGATTCTTCATGGGCGTACCTGTCTACAAGCGCATCCTGGAACTGCTGGAAGCCGAGGGGATCAACACCCTGTTCGGCATCCCCGACCCGAATTTCGTGCACATGTTCCTCGAGGCGGAGAAGCGCGGCTGGACGGTCGTCTCTCCCCACCACGAGGCCGCGGCCGGGTTCATGGCCGAGGCCGCGTCACGCATCACCGGCAAGCCCGCCGTGTGTATCGGCACGCTGGGGCCGGGCATCGCCAATGCCGCGCCGGCCATGCAGTGCGCGCTGGTGGAGAATTCGCCGGTCATCTTCATCAGCGGCCAGCGCGCCCGCGTCACCGAGCAGCGCGTGCGTCGCGGCCGTATCCAGTTCGTCAAGCAGGCGCCGCTGTTCGAGAACTCGGTCAAGTACGCCGCCTCGATCGAATATGCCGACCAGACCGACGAGATCATCCGCGAGGCGATCCGCAAGTCGATGACGGGCACGCCCGGTCCGTCCTACATCGAATTCCCGCACCACGTGACGCTGGAAGAGCTCGACGTGCCGGAGCCGCTGGCGCCCGCGAAATACCGCCTGGTCAACCAGGGCGCGGACGGTGACATGGTTGCCGAAGCCGCGCGGCTCATCCGCGCCGCCCGCAAGCCGATCCTGCTGGTCGGTCATGCCGTTCACACGTCGCGCACCGGCGCCGCGGTGAAGGAACTGGCGGACCTGATGAACTGCCCGGTCATCCAGACCTCGGGTGGCACTTCCTTCATCCCCGGCCTCGAGGAGCGCACTTTCCCCTACGGCTTCTCGGAAGCCTCGATCGAGGCCGTGATCGAATCCGACCTGT